>DATBRX010000192.1:0-13933 GCA_036560085.1 Candidatus Limnocylindrales bacterium | reverse complement strand
CCTTCGTGGCCCCGTTCGACCGCGAGGACATCCATGAGCTGACGGTCCGGTTGGATGACGTTGTCGACTTGATCCAGGCCGTCGGCGAGAGCCTTTCGATCTACGACGTCAAGGCACCCACGGAGGACTGCCGCCGGCTGGCCCAGATCCTGGCCCTACAGGGCGCCGAGCTCGCCAAGGCGCTGGGCAAGCTGAACAAGATGAAAGACATCGGCGAACACCTGGCCAAGGTCCATGAGCTCGAGCATGAGGCGGACGGCGTATCGCGGGCCGCCATCGGCAAGCTGTTCCGCGACTCAACAGACGCGCTCGAGGTCATCAAGTGGCGCGAGCTGTATCTGGCGCTCGAAAACGCCATCGACGCGGGCGAGGACGCCGCGGAGGCGATCGAGCGCATGATCCACAAGAGGGTGTGACCCTGCTGGGAACTGGACCACGGAGCGTCGAACATGCGTTCTATACCCGTCAAAAACTGGTAGACTGACGCCCGATGCAGGAACCCGGCCTGGAGCCCGACCGCCCCGTCGTCACGGGCACCCTGTCGGTCGAAGAAGTCGCCGTCGAGACGTCTCTCCGACCACGCCTGCTGGCCGAGTACATCGGTCAGGGGACCGTCAAGCAGAACCTCGAGATACTGCTCGCAGCTGCCCGCCAGCGCGAAGAGGCGGCCGACCACGTCCTGCTGTACGGACCGCCCGGCCTGGGCAAGACCACGCTGGCCAACATCATCGCCCGCGAGTTGGGGGTGAACCTGCATGCCACGTCCGGACCGGCCATCGAGCGGCCCGGCGATCTGGCCGCGATCCTGACCAATCTCGATGAGCGCGACGTGCTGTTCATCGACGAGATCCATCGCCTTAACCACGCGGTCGAGGAGATCCTGTACCCGGCGATGGAGGATTTCGCGATCGACGTCATGATCGGTCGCGGCCCATCGGCGCGGTCGCTGCGGCTCAGCATCAAGCCGTTCACCGTGGTCGGCGCGACGACCCGCGCGGGGCGGATCGGCGGCCCGTTGCGCGACCGCTTTGGGGCGGTATATCGGCTCGACTACTACTCGCAGGACGAGCTCGCAACGATCGTCCAGCGCTCGGCCGGCATCCTCCGCGTGGACATCGAACCGGACGCCATCCAGGTGATCGCGCGCCGCGGACGAGGCACGCCGCGCGTAGTCAACAGATTGCTGCGCCGCGTGCGCGACTATGCCCAGGTGCGCTCATCGGGCCACATCGGCGCCGCGGAGGCGACGGCCGCGATGAACGCGATGGATATCGACGACGAGGGACTGGACACGACCGACCGCCGCCTGTTGGCTGCGATCGTCCAGAAGTTCGCGTCCGGTCCCGTCGGGGGCGCGGCCGTGGCCGCGGTCATCGGCGAAGAGGTGGAGACCATCGAGGACGTGTACGAGCCATATCTGCTGCAGCTTGGCTTCCTCGACCGCACGCCGCAGGGCCGCGTCGCCACCGAGCGGGCACGCGACCATCTGCGCGGGCTTGGCTACGAGGTACCCGCGCCGCGCAAGGCCGACCGTGCTGACTCGGGGCTGTGGGACGGCATCACCCACGAGGGCAGGGCTGAGGTCGAGGCATGACGGGCGACATTCAGCCCGCGCCGCGTCCGGAGTTCCTGCCGCGCAGCGATGCGCCGACACCGGACCTGGCGGTAGCGACGCGCGGCCTCACCAAGGCCTACGGTCGCCAGGTGGCGCTCACCGGGCTCGACATGTCCGTCCCGACGGGCAGGGTCTACGGCTTCCTGGGGCCGAACGGCTCAGGCAAGACGACGGCGCTGCGGCTGCTCACCGGCCTGATCAGGCCCAACGCGGGCACGATCAGCCTCTTCGGGACGCCGTACACGTGGCACGACCGGACCCGGCTATTCCGGGTTGGCTCGCTCATTGAGACGCCGTCTTTCTACCCGTACCTGTCGGGCGCGGAGAACCTGCTCGTCCTGGGCGCGTCGGGTCCGCCAACGGACCCAGCCCGGATCGACCGGGTTCTCGAATACGTCGGCATGAGCGGCCGCGCGAAATCGCCCGTCCAGACCTATTCGCTGGGCATGAAACAGCGCCTGGGCATCGCCGCGGCGATGCTGTCCGACCCCGACCTGCTGCTGCTCGATGAGCCGGCCAACGGTCTCGACCCGGGCGGCATGGTCGCGATGCGTGAGACGCTGCGCTATTTCACCGCCGAGCTCGGGAAGACGGTGATCATCTCGAGCCACCTGCTCCACGAAGTCGAGATGCTCGCCGACGTCGTGGGCATCATCGATCACGGCCGGCTCATCCGCGAGGGACCGCTCGCGGAGCTGCTCGAGTCGGCCGGGCGAGTGCGTGTGCGTGTCGCCCCGGAGGACATGACCAAGGCTGCCGCGGTGCTACGCGGACTCGCTCCCGATCGGCCGCTGTACGGCATCGACTCGGGCGAGGGTGCCGGGTGGTTCACGGTCGGCATTGCGCCGGCTCGTGCCGCAGAGCTCAATCGCGTCCTGGCCGCGGCCGGCGTCTACGCCTCCGGGCTTGAGCCGGGGAGCGACCTGGAGAGCATCTTCCTGGAGCTCACCGGTCGCACCGGTAACGTCGCCGCGCCGCCCGCCAGCACAGGCCCCGACGCCGCGCCCGCCCTGTCCGCCCTGTCCCCAGCTGATCCGGGGCCGCCATCGATGGGCGCGGCATGAGGCTCATTCGTGCCGAGCTGCTGAAGGCGCGGCGGCGCACCGCGACCTGGGTCCTGCTGGTCGTCGCCCTGGCGCTGACTGCACTGATCTACTTCTTGATCGGCCGATCAATTGGTGGCGTGGGCTGCGACATCACCATTGGTGATTTCGGCCAATCGTGCATCGTCGAGTTCCCGGCGGCCTATGCGCTGATCGACCAATTCGCGTTCACAACGCTGGGCGGTCTCCTGGCCATCGTCTATGCGGCGGCTTTCGTGGGCGCGGACTGGAATTGGGGCGTCCTGCGCAACGTCATCGCGCGCGGCGAGAGTCGCGCCCGCTACCTGCTGGCCAAGGCGGCCGGACTGTCGATAGTGCTGTTGGTCGGCTGCGCGATCATCTTCTTCTTCGCGCTGGCGATGACGTTCGTCTCCGCGTTGAGCCAGGGCATCCCGATTGCCAGCCCGCTCAGGGGCAACGGGCTCCTGGACCTCGTGACCAATTTCGCGCTTGGGTTCGTCGTCGTGCTCGAACGCGCTGCGCTGGGCTTTGCCGTTGCCGTCGTGCTGCGCAGCCAGCTCGCCGGCGCGGTGGTCGGGATCGTTCTCTACCTGGGCGAGGGCATCGTCACGACGTACCTGACCTTCAGTGCCGCGGCACGCTTCTTCGGTGGCAACGGCGGCGGCATTGGCGAGGGCGACCTCCAGCTGATCGGGCCGGAGTGGTTCCAGTACCTGCCGATGACCGTTGGCAACCAGGTCCTTAGCTGGGCACCGGGGGTTGCGGGGAACATCGCTGCCGGCGGTATCCAGGGCATCTTCCTGCGACCCGTGCCGTTCGAGCAGGCGTTCCCGGCGCTGCTGATCTACCTGTTCGCCGCGGTTGCCGTGGCGGTCGTCTCGCTCAACCGCCAGGAGATCATCTGATGACGGTCGAGCTCGACACCAACCCGGTCAGTCGGCCGATGTCCTTCGATGTCCTGCTGCCGTCACCAGCAGACGGTTCGACTCGCGCCCGGCTGGGTCACATCACGACCCCGCACGGCGAGATCCAGACGCCCGTCTTCATGCCGGTCGGCACGAACGCCACCGTCAAGGCGCTCGATCCGGACGACCTCGATGAGATCGGCGCCCAGATCATCCTGTGCAACACCTATCACCTGTACCTGCGACCGGGCCACGAGCGCATCGCCCGACTGGGCGGGCTGCACAAGTTCATGAGCTGGCAGAGGCCCATCCTGACCGACTCGGGCGGTTACCAGGTGGTCAGCCTGGGCGACTTCCGCAGCGTCGATGACGACGGGGTCACGTTCCGCTCGCACCTCGACGGCTCCATCCACAAGTTCTCGCCCGAGCACTCGATCGCCGTCCAGGAGGCGCTCGGGTCCGACATCGCGGTGGTCCTCGACCAGCCGGTCCCGCCTCACGCATCGAGCCGGCGCGAGGTGGCAGAGGCAATGGTCCGCACTCACTCGTGGGCCGAGCGCTGCCTGAGCTCGCACAAGCGCCCCGATCAGGCGCTGTTTGGCATCATCCAGGGCGGCCTCGAGCCCGACCTTCGAGCAGAGTCGACGCAGGTCATCGCGGGCATGGCCTTCGACGGCCTGTGCATCGGCGGCCTGGCGGGCGACGAGAGCGCCGCCCAGCGGCGCGAGACGCTCGACGTGGTCGTGCCTTTGCTCGCGGACGACCCGCGGCCGCGCTACCTGATGGGCCTGGGTTCGCCGGCCGACCTGCTGGACGCGGTCGATGCCGGGATCGACATGTTCGACTCGGTACTGCCGTCGCGCATCGCGCGCAACGGCACGGTCTGGACGCCGACCGGGCGGCTCAACCTGCGCAACTCGCGCTTCCTCGATGATCCGGCGCCGCTCCAGGAGGGCTGCCGCTGTCGCGCCTGCCGGTCGTTCTCGCGGGCATACCTGGCGCACCTGCTGCGCGCTGAGGAGCTGCTCTTCTACCGGCTGGCGACGCTCCACAACCTGACCTACCTGGCCGACTTCATGGCCCGCATCCGGCAGGCTCTCGCGCAGGGCAAGTTCCCTAAACTTAGGGCTGAGCTGGCAGTGCCTGAACCGCCGCCATCCATCTGGGATGAGCAAGCGTGACAGACAAGCTGGCGCAAAGTCGGAGTGAACTCGTAGACAAGCGGCCCGGGCTAACGTGGCACCGGGTCCGTGGAGGCGTGAGAAATGGGATCAAGGGATCGCCCTCACAAGGAAGCCAAGAAGAAGCCAAAGGCGAAGGACGCAAAGCCGCAGCTGCAATCGCTGTCGGACGCGCCCCCGCCCTCAGTCGAGGTAATCAAGCCCAAGCGCAAGCCGCGCTGGGACGAGCCGGAGTCCGGCGAGGGATAACTCGCTCGGTCCCCGTGATCAGTCAGGAGGGATTTCTGGGATGGCGATGACGGGGACGAAGTCAACGGCGGAGAGCAACGGCGTAGAGAAGGCGGAGAAGCCCAGCGAGCGCACGCGTGCCGTCGACGCGGCCATCCTGGCGATCGAGAAGCAGTTCGGGCGTGGCTCGATCATGAAGCTCGGTACTGCCGAGCGGCAGGCGGTCGATGCCATCCCAACTGGCTCTATCGCGCTGGACCTGGCGGTGGGCGTGGGCGGCATCCCGCGCGGCCGTATCACGGAGATCTTTGGCCCCGAGTCATCGGGTAAGACGACGCTCTGCCAGCACGTCCTCGCTGAGGCTCAGAAGCGCGGTGGGGTCGTGGCCTTCATCGACGTGGAACACGCACTTGACCCGGGCTACGCGCGCGCCTGTGGCGTGAACGTAGATGAGCTGCTGGTGTCGCAGCCGGACACGGGGGAGCAGGCGCTCGAGATCACGGAGACGCTCATCCGTTCCGGTGGCGTCGACTGCGTCGTCGTCGACTCAGTGGCGGCCCTTGTGCCGCGCGCCGAGATCGAGGGCGAGATGGGTGACTCATTCATGGGTATCCAGGCCAGGCTGATGAGCCAGGCGTTGCGCAAGCTGACCGGCGCTGTTTCGCGCTCGAACACTGCGCTCGTCTTCACCAACCAGCTGCGTGAGAAGATCGGCGTCATGTTCGGCAACCCGGAAACCACGCCCGGTGGCCGCGCGCTGAAGTTCTACGCCAGCGTCCGGCTCGACATCCGGCGCATCGAGACCATCAAGAGCGGCACTGATTCCATCGGGTCACGCGTCCGCGTGAAGGTCGTCAAGAACAAGGTCGCGGCACCATTCCGGGTCGCCGAGTTCGACGTCATGTACGGCGAGGGCATCAGCCGCGAGGGCGGGCTGCTCGACGTCGGTGTCGCGTCGGACACCGTGAGCAAGACCGGGGCGTGGTTCAACTACGGTGACCTGCGCCTGGGCCAGGGACGCGAGCAGGCCAAGGAATTCCTGAAGGCCAACCAGGACGTGGCGCAGAAGTTGGAGACCGAAATCCGCGCCAAGGTCGCGACTATTACCGTGCCCGTGGAAGGAATCTCGGAGGCAGAGTAGGACCCGGTGACCGGCCCGCTGGTCTCGTTGCCATCGGACCATCTGGCCGGGTCCTAGAGCTGACTCACCCATGCCAGCCCCAAGGGCTCGCTCGCCATTCGCTCCGGTGCGATGAACGCACCCAACGTCCGGTGAACGAGGCAATTGGCCTTCCAATCGCCATGTTCGGATCGGCAAGTCCAGCAGTTGAGCGTGCTCGAGTGCCGCGTCCGCTCGATTCCGAGCATCTGGGCCTCCGCCCGGGGACTTCGGCGGACGATGGGTGCGGTGAGCGCACCATCGTCCGGTGATTCGAAGGCGCAGCACGCCGGAGTCGGTCAAGGCGCGGCGCGAGGCGAGGGGAGAGCTCACCGAGGTTGGGCCGGTGATTGAGGCGGCGGCGGCTTTCGTGGCGGTGCGGCCGCGGTCGGTCGATGAGACGAGGCGGCGGCTGCAACAGCTGGGCTACCCGCAGGGGCTGATCGGCCAGGTTATCGAGCGATTCGCGGAGGTCGGTTACCTCGATGACGAGTCGTTTGCGCGAACGTGGGTAGAGAGTCGCGATCGGGCAAGGCCGCGCGGGGAGAGTGTCCTGCGGCGCGAGCTGGCCCAGAAGGGCGTGGGCCGTCAGGTCGTCGACGAGGTCTTGGGGGAGCGGCTGGATGCGGCTGATGGAGACGACCCCAACCTTGCCGCCGCGACCGCGCTGCTCGAGCGCAAGCGCGCTGCACTCTTGCGTGAGCCCGACGAGCGCAAACGCCGCCAGAAGGCGTATGCGCTGCTCGCGCGCAATGGCTTCGATCCTGAAACATGTCGGGTAGTGGCATCGTCTTTCGTGGCGACATGAAACGTGCGCTGACTCTCGCGCTCGCGGTAGCTCTCGTCGGCGCGGCTTTCGTCGCGTTCGTCGTGAATCCACTGGTGCCGGGTAACGACTTCGCGGTGGATCAGGCGCACCTCGATCCATCGGGGGACTTCTTCGCGTATGCGCCCAGCACCGACTACTACGTGATGACGACCATGAAGAACTCGGGCCTCCTACCGATCTCGGTCAACGGCCTCGAGACGAACACAGATCCCGCTTATCTGGGGGCATATGCGGTGGAATTTCGGCTTGCGCACGGCGTGAGCGAGACCGCGAACATGGCCGCGCTCTCCGACTCAGAGCCCTTCCATCCAGTCGATGTTGAGCCGGGAGACGTGTTGGCGGTCTGGGTCCATTTCCGCACGGGTCCGTGCATGTTGGACGGCACGCTGCCTTACCCGCCCGGTAGTGGCACGGGGCTCGACGACATCGCCGTGAAGTGGTCGTTCTTCGGCGTGCCCCGGGTCAGCGCTGTCCCGCTCGTAATGGATCTTCTCGTACTCAACGTTGAGAACGATGCGCCGGACCCGTGCGGGGAGGCGTTGGTTGAGGATCGATAGGCTCGCGCTCGCGCTGCTCCTCGCCTACCTGGTCGTGCTCGCCGTGCTGACGTTGCGGCCGGTGGGTGCAGACGTCGAATCGAACGTGCGCGTCAATCTCAGGCCACTCGCGACGATCCTGCCGGCGCTGCGCCACGGACCCGGCACGTTTGCCTTCGCCATCCTGATTGGCAACGTCCTGGCCTTCGTGCCCTTCGGTCTCCTGGTGCCGCTGGCCGTCAGGCGGATCCCGTGGCTGCTCGTCCTCGTGGCCGGTACCGCGCTCTCCGCGACGATTGAGCTGACGCAGTACGCGCTATCGACCAACCTGGGCTATGGCTACCGCCGGGCGGACATCGACGACGTCATCGTCAACGTCACAGGCACGCTCGTCGGCCTCGCCCTGTACGCACTTATCAAACTGGCCGCCAACCTCGTCAGGTGGGTGCGCTCGGCCGGGTAACCTTTCGGGCGCATGCAAAGCGTGGCAAGAGAGGGGCTCAGCGCCGCAGAGGTGGTGGCGCGCCGACAGAGGGGCCTGGGCAACGACGCCCGGGAGAAGGGCGGCCGCACCTACCTCCAGATCTTCGTCGAGAACACGTTCACATTCACCAACAACATCATGTTCCTCCTCGGCCTGGGCCTGGTCATCGTTGGGCGCCCACTCGATGCGCTGGTGTCGGTGCTGGTGGTCGGGACCAACGTGGTGGTCGGTGTCGTGCAGGAGGTGCGCGCCAAGCGGACGCTCGACCGCATCAGCCTGCTCACGCGGCCCACGGCGAGCGTCATTCGCGATGGCACGACGACAACAGTCAATCCGCGCGAGCTCGTTGTGGGCGACCTCATCCGCGTCCAGGCGGGCGACCAGTTCGTGCTCGATGGACGCCTCGTCGACGGCAGGCTCCAGGCCGACGAGTCGCTTCTCACCGGTGAATCGGACCTGGTCCGCAAGGGGACGGGCGACGAGGTCTTCTCCGGCTCGTTCTGCGCGACGGGCAGTGGTCGCTACGTGGTCGAGCGCGTCGGTACCGACAGTCTCGCGAACCGCATCACCCAGGGCGCCAAGGCCTTCCGGCGCGTCCTGACGCCACTCCAGCGCAGCGTCAACAGCGTGATACGTCTGGCGCTCGTGCTCGTGCTGTACATGGAGCTGCTGCTCCTGCTGACCGCCATCATTCACGTTGCTGCGCCGGGTGAGACGATCGCCCAGGCGTCGGTTCTGGCGGGTCTCATCCCCAACGGGCTCTTTGTCTCGATCGCCGTAGCCTACGCGCTGGGCGCCGTGCGGCTGGTGCGCTTTGGCGCGCTGGTCCAGCAGGCCAACGCCGTCGAGTCGCTCAGCCGGGTCGACATCCTATGCACGGACAAGACGGGCACGCTCACCGCCAATCGGCTAGCGCTGCGTGAGCTGGTCCCGATTACCAGCGATGAGGCCGGCCTCCGCCGCTCCCTGGGCACCCTCGTCGCCAGCACGACGGAGCGAAACAAGACTGCTGAGGCGATCGCGACGTCGCTCCCCGGGGACGCTGCGTCGGTCCAGCGCGAGGTGCCGTTCTCGTCAGCGCGCAAGTGGAGCGGGGCCACGATGACCGACGGCAACTCATACGTGCTGGGCGCGCCACAGCTCTTGAAGCCGGCGCTGGGGGAGGCGCACTCCGCGCGCTGGCCGGGCATCGAAGCGCAGGTCAATGAGCGCGCCGCGAGCGGCCTGCGGGTGCTCATCCTGCTCACGAGCAACGACCCGAACGCAATCACGGGCGACGACGACGACGCACGCCTCACGGCCACCTTCGCGCCACTCGGTCTGGTGGTGCTCGAGGACGAGCTGCGCCCGGGCGTCGGGCCCATCCTGGAGCGCTTTCGTCAGGCCGGCGTGCAGGTCAAGATCATCAGCGGCGATGACCCGGACACGGTCGTGGCGCTCGCCCGGCAGGCCGGCCTTACCGGCGACCTGCCGCACGTCTCGGGCACGCAGCTCGATGATCTCGACGACACCGAGCTCGCCGCCGTCGCGCGGCGCAACGTCGTCTTCGGCCGGATCACACCCACGCAGAAGGAGCGCCTGGTGGCCTCGTTGCGCGCCGGCGGCTCCTACGTGGCGATGATCGGCGACGGCGTGAACGACGTGCTGTCGCTCAAGAAATCGAATCTCGCGGTGGCCATGGCGAGCGGCAGCCAGGCGAGCAGGGGCGTGGCCGACATCGTCCTTACCGAAGACTCGTTCGCCGCCCTGGCGCCCGCGGTGGAGGAGGGCCAGCGCATCGTCAACGGCATGTTCGACATCATCAGCCTGTTCCTGGCGCGCATCGCGACGATGGGCCTGGTGATCGTGTCGTCGCTCGTCGTGGGCATCTTCCCGATCGCGCTGCGCAACGCGTCGGCCATCACGCTGCTCAGCGTGGGCATCCCGGCCGCGCTCCTCGCACTCTGGGCGCAGCCGGGCAAGGTGCAGCACCAATCGCTGACGCGGATGGTGATCCGGTTCGTGCTGCCGGCCGCGCTGCTCTCGAGCGCTGCCGCGTTGGCCGTGTTCTACGGCAGCATCTGGCTGAGCGTCTCGGCCTTGCCGGCAGCGGCTGGCACCGCCCTCCAGGAGGCGGCGGTCATCAACGCGACGCCGGCCGCGCAATCGGCCCTGACGGCATTCCTGGTCTTCGTCGGACTGGGACTGATCGTGTTCGTCGAGCCGCCGACCAACTGGCTGGCGGTGACCCAGGAGCGCAGCTCCGATCGCCGGCCGACCGTGCTGGCGATCGTGCTGGGCCTTGTATTCGTGATCCTGACGCTCATCCGGCCGCTGGGCGACCTGTTTGCGCTGGCGCCGCTCGACCTGGTCCAGTGGGCGCTTGTCCTGGGTGCCTTCGCGCTGTGGTTCGTCGTCGTGCGCCAGACCTGGCATTGGCGGTTGTTCGAGCGCTTCGTGGGCGCGTGAGCGCCACAATGGAGACAGATGGCCAAGAAAGAGAAGCCCCCAGCCGGACCCGATGACCTCGTCCGGGCTGGCGCTGGCGCCTACACCTCCGGCGACGGCCGATTCGCAGTCCAGAAGTCCGACCAGCGCTGGTTCCTGGTCGACAACGAGCAGTCGAACGAGTTTGGCCAGCAGCTGATCCACGGCCCGTTCGACACGCTCGAGGACGTCCGGGCCGCGATCCCGGGCGCGCGCGAAATCAAGCCGCTGCTGCGCGTCCCGCGCCGAGTCACGCCAGCGCCCGCGAAATCCGGGACGGGGCGAGGCGGCAAGAGCAGCGCGACCCAGAAGGCCGCATCCAGGAAGCCGCCGACCCCCATGAGCTGGATCGACCGCCTGCCCGCCCGGGAAGCGGCGGAGGTGCGCCGGCTGATTGCCGTGCTCGAGGCCGAGGGCATCAGCAGCGCCGAGTCGGTCGTCAAACGCGACCGCGATTCGGAGGGCTTTGCCCTCATCGCCGAGGAGATCATCGCGCGCCGGCTCGCCAAGGTGGTCGCCGGCGCAACGCCGGCGGCGCGCGACGAGCTGCGCAGGGCCGTGCGCCGCGTGGCCGAGATACTCACCGACGAAGGTGGCGCGACCGCGCGTCCGCTGCCGCGCTGGGAGCTGGTGGAGACGCCGCGCGACCCCGGCCAGCCGCCACGGCGCATCCGCCCGCGCGTCGGTCCTTAGCCGGCGGCGGCAAGAATGGCGGCCGCTGCGATCAGGCGAAGCCTCATCCGCGGAGTCTGCCGCCCGTCCGGCGCGGCTTTTACAAAGTTTCCGAAACCAGCGTAGGCTTCGCCACCGGAAAAGAGCGGCCGTCTCCGCGCCAACGGCAGGGTTGCCCGGCCAGCGGCAGGAGAGGGCGGATTGAAGGGGTTCGGCCCGTGCCCACGGGTCGGCGACAACAACAAGCAAATACATCCTTCCGGTCGCAAAACCGGACGGGAGGAAGAGGACATGAACGATCCCGTCGTGCTGGCGGTCGTGGCTATCGTTGCCATCGCTGCCGGCTTTGGCGTCGGTTTCTTTGCCCGCAGCATGTGGGCGTCCACCGCAATCCGCACCGCCCAGGACAAGTCGGCGCGCATCGTGGCCGAGGCACGGGCGCAGCAGAAGGAGCTGATTCTCCAGGCCAAGGACGAACAGGTCCGACTCGCCCGGGAAGGGGAGGAGGAGGCCCGAGCCCGCCGCAACGAGCTCGCCAGCCAGGAGGGCCGCCTGCGCCAGCGTGACGAGCAGCTCGACCAGCGCGGCGACATGCTCGCAGAGCGCGATCGCAAGTTGCTGGAGCGTGAGCGCGAGTTCGACACGACGCGCGAGGAGCTGGCCCGCGCGCGCGAGGAGCAGATCCGCGCGCTCGAGAAGGTCAGCCAGATGTCGCAGGAGGACGCCAAGCTGGTCTTGCTCGAGCAGGTCCGCGTGGACGCCGAGCACGACGCCGTGCGGCTGGCGCGGAGCATCGAGCGCAAGGCCAAGGAAGAGGCCGACGAGAAGGCACGCGACGTGCTCGTCACGGCAATCCAGCGCGTCATGGTCGACCACACGGCGGAGATGACGGTCACGACCGTCCAGCTGCCGAGCGACGAGATGAAGGGCCGCATCATCGGTCGCGAGGGACGCAACATCCGCGCCCTCGAGCAGGCGACCGGGATCGACCTGATCATCGACGACACGCCGGAGACGGTGCTCATCAGCGGCTTCGACCCGGTCCGGCGCGAGATCGCGCGCCTGAGCCTGACCAAGCTCATCCAGGACGGACGCATCCACCCAGGGCGCATCGAGGAGGTCGTGGCCAAGGCCAAGGCAGAGGTGGAGCTCGTCATGCGCCAGGCCGGTGAGGCGGCCGCGTATGACGTAGGCGTGCCAGGGTTGCCGGCGGAGCTGATCAAGCTTCTCGGCCGGCTCAAGTTCCGCACGTCGTACGGCCAGAACGTGCTCCAGCACTCGATCGAGACGGCGCGTCTTGCGGCGGCCATCGCCCAGGAGACGGGCGCCGACGCGCAGATCGCCAAGCTGGGCGGCCTGCTGCACGACATGGGCAAGGCGGTCGACCACGAGATCGAGGGGCCGCATGCCCAGATCGGCGCCACGATCGCGCAGCGCCACAACCTGCCGATGAAGGTAATCAACGCCATCGCCGCGCACCACCAGGAGGTCGAGTACGCCTGCGTCGAGGCGCCCATCGTCCAGATCGCCGACGCCATCAGCGCGTCGCGCCCTGGCGCCCGGGGGGAGTCGGCAGAGACCTATCTCAAGCGTCTCGAGGAGCTGCAGGCGATTGCCAACTCCTTCGAGGGTGTCGAGAAGTCCTTCGCCGTCCAGGCGGGCCGCGAGGTGCGCATCCTGGTTCGCCCCGAGGAGATCGACGACCTCGCCCAAGCGCGGCTGGCACGCGACATCGTGCGCAAGATCGAGGAATCGCTGACCTACCCCGGCCAGATCAAGGTGACGGTCATCCGCGAGACGCGCGCCGTGGAGTACGCCAAGTAGCCGCCATGCGCGTGCTGATGATCGGCGACGTGATCGGCAAGCCCGGTCGCGTCGCGGTTGAACGCCTGCTGCCCAAGTTGCGCGACGAACGCGACATCCAGCTCGTCACGGCCAACGGCGAGAACATGGCCGGCGGCATGGGCCTCACGCCGTCCACAGCGCAGTCGCTCTTTGACGCTGGCGTGGACGTCATCACGAGCGGCAACCACATCTGGGACAAGAAGGAGATCTACCCCGAGCTGGACCGTGACGAACGCATCCTGCGCCCGATCAACTACGGCGAGCAGGGCGTGCCCGGCCGCGGCTGGGGCGTTTTCCACGCCCACGACGGCACGGAGATCGCGGTGATCAACGCCCAGGGCCGCACTTACATGGCCCAGATCGAGAACCCGTTCACGATGCTCGACGCGCTGCTCGATCAGGGCGCCGCTGAGCTGCCGGCGCTGCGCATCGTCGACTTCCACTGCGAGCTGACGAGCGAGAAGAACGCGTTCGGCATCTATCTCGACGGCCGCGTGAGCGCGGTGTGCGGGACGCACACCCATGTCGCGACCGCCGACGAGCGTGTGCTACCCAAGGGCACGGGCTATGTCAGCGACATCGGCATGACCGGGCCGCTGCACAGTGTGATCGGCTTCGATCCGGCGACCGTCCTGCCGCGCTTCATCAACGCGCTGCCGACGCGGTTCGAGGTGGGGAGTGGGCCCATCCTGTTCAACGCGATCCAACTCGATCTCGATCCTGCCTCGGGCCACGCGGTCGCCATTGAGCGCATCCGCGAGGTGGTCGAGGAGTGACCGGCGAGACGGCCGCGCCCGCGGTCCAGAGTCGCTTCGCCGAGCCCGTCGTTCAGCCGGGTTGGCCGGCCAACAAGGTCGACCTGCACTCGCACTCCGACCGATCCGACGGCGTCCTGCCCCCGACCGAGCTCTACCAGCACATGACCGAGGTCGGGCTCGAGATCTGTGCC
>DATBRX010000191.1:0-1828 GCA_036560085.1 Candidatus Limnocylindrales bacterium | reverse complement strand
TCGGCTTTGCGACCGGGACCGATGGACCGCCAATCGGCCCGCCCGGCGTTGATCTGCCACCCAATCCGGTCGACGTGTACTTCGGCGGCGGCCTGTTGGGCTACCTGGTCACCAGCCAGCTACCGCTCCTGATCGGGGCCGCGATGCTGGGCCACTGGTACGGCACGCGAACGCGACTACAGGCCTACTTGGGTGGCTTGCTGCGCGAAGTCAGCCCCGAGGACCGCGAGACGATCGCTGAAATGACCTATGACGCAGCGCGGGCGCGCAGCGCAGCTGGGGATCAGCGGAGCAGCGGGTCGTAATAGCGCCGGCGCGCGGCGTACAGCAGCGCCAGGACCACGAGGGCAGCGATCGTCACGGCCACGCCCGCCAGCAGGACCAGGTCGCGCACGCCCGAACCCGTACCGGGGAGAGGCGCGACAAGGTCGTTGGGCTGGCCGTCGCCCTGCGGGGCGGCGGTTTCCTGGACCAGATATGCGTTATCGAGATTGTCCGCCGGCGACTCCGCCGAGCTGACGTCGACCTTGCCGTCAGGGCCGACATCTGTCGTGTTGGGGGTCGCGCCCGGAGCGTGCGCGTCAGTGCTGCGCTCCATCGGGGGTGTCGGCTGGTCGGCGGCGACCGGAACCTGCGCGGCATCAGTGGCGGTAGGTCCGCCGCTGGCGGCTCCGATCACGGGCAGGAAGCCCACCACGCTCATGACCATGCCAATGGACAGTGCGACTGCCGCGACCGGTCGAACCGTCGACCAGCCGGAGCCGGTGATCGTGCGCAGCCAGCGATCGATGCGCGAGCCACGAAGATGAGCGGCCTGCTCGGCCGTGAGGCGGAAGTCGCGCGGGCGGGGCGGGGCAGGCATCCTGGCAACGGACTTCGAGATTGCGGAAATGTCGGCGACCAGCGCGGCGCACTCGGAGCAGCGCCGGACCAGGTTCTGCGCCTCGTGCTCCTGGCCGAAAGCGGCATCGCCCGCGGCGAAACGCGCTACCAGGAGGCGGTCGTGGCGGCGATGCTCAGCGGAGAGTGAATGTGTGTTGGGCACGGTCTTCTGACGCCTCTACTCTCTCAGGAGTTCCATGTCTTCGCTGAGCAGCTCACGCAGCGCCAGCCGGCCGCGATGGATGCGCGACTTGACCGTGCCGAGCGACACGCCGGTAATGTCGGCGATCTCCTGGTAGTCGAAGCCCTCCACGTCGTACATCACGATGGCCGTGCGCTGGTCGGAGGTGATCTCAGCCAGCGCTTCGCGTAGCGCGAGGGTGGTCTGACGGCGCATGGTCCGTCGCTCGGGCGACGCCTCTTCTCCGGCCGGCGGCTGCCAGGAGTCGTCTTCCCACTCGGGGTACGGGTCGGCCGGGCGGCGCTTGCGGTAACGCAGCACGTCCGTCGCGGCGTTGAGCGCGATGCGCGTCAGCCACGAACGGAAAGAATCACCGCGAAAGCGATCGAGGTTGCGGTAACAGGAGAACAACGCTTCCTGCACGGCGTCGGCCGCGGAGTCGCGGTCGTGCACGACGCGCACCACCAGCGCGAAGAGGTAGTCCTGGTACAGCAGCACGATCTCGTTGAACGCATCGAGGTCGCCCGTGATCGCGCGCTCGACGAGCGCCCTATCGCGGGCGTGCTGGAGCGAGTCGTTAGGTTTGGTGGGTGCTGCGTCTGGGGCCTCAACGGCCTCGGCCGGCTCCGCCGCAGGCTCGACGCCAGACAGTGACTCAGACGGCGTCGCGTCGACCATTTCCCTCACGGATGCGTAGTCCCTCCGGCGCCGGGAACTGGTCCCGAGTCTAGCATCGGACGGTTGGGCGACCCGCTGTGTGTCAGC
>DATBRX010000190.1:0-16961 GCA_036560085.1 Candidatus Limnocylindrales bacterium | reverse complement strand
CCGCATCGCGCGGCCCATTTCGTCGCGCTCCCCGGATTGATCGCCGCTGCGCGGGATGCCGGGGCGCTCGGCGCGGCGCTGTCCGGTGCCGGCTCGACGGTTATCGCGCTATGCGATGGCGCGGCGGCAGCACGAGATGTGGCCGCGGCCATGGAGGCGTACGCGGCGAGCGCCGGCGTCGGCGGCCGTGCGACTGTCGTCCGCCCGACGGCCACCGGCGCGCGCCACCTAACCGACCAAGCGCCGTGACCTTTCCCAGCCGACTCGAGCACTTTCGCGCCGTCGACTCCACGCAGCGCGTTGTCCGTGAATGGCTCGAGGCCGGCGAGCCAGAGGTGTGTGTCGCGGTCGCCGATCACCAGACGGCGGGCCGCGGCCGCCTGGGCCGCGACTGGATCGCGCCGGCTGGCTCGGCGCTTCTACTGTCGGCTGGGTTCCGGCCCCAGGTCCTGGCGCCGCGCCACGGCTGGCGGCTAGCCGCGACTGCGGCGCTCGCGATGCGCGACGCGGCAGAGGAGGCGGCCGGCCTGGCCGACGGCACCATCTGGCTCAAGTGGCCCAACGATCTCGTCGCCGCCGATGAGCGCCGCGGAGTGGTCAAGGTCGGGGGCGTGCTGGGCGAATCGGTCAGCACCGCGCGGCGTATCCAATCGGCCGTCATCGGCATCGGCGTCAACGGCAACTGGAAGGCGGCCGACTTCCCATGGCTGCTGGGCGCGACCATGACCAGCCTGCGCCAGCTGTCGGGCAACCGGCCGATCGACCATGCTGCGCTTCTCGACGCCTTCCTGGCCCGCCTCGAGCCGCGCTACGAGGCGCTGAACGCGGGCACGTTCGATGCCGCCGGCTGGACGGCCACCCAGATCACGACCGGCCGCCAGGTCGTCGTCGAGGTCGGCGGCGAATCGATCCTGGGCAGAGCGACCGGCGTCGATCCGGAGAGCGGCGCCCTGCTGCTGGCGCGGGACGAAAAGACGCTGATGAGCATCGACAGTGGTGAAGTGACGCGCTGCCGGATCACCTAGTCGTGTGCCGCCGTTGGGGCCTTGCCGGGCAAGGCGGCCTTGCCGCGCATGATCCAGTCGTAGGCGTCACCCGCGAGGTCGCGTAGGCGATCATCAAAGTGGGCGAGCTCGGCGGGTGTCAATAGCTGCGCCCAGTCGCGCGTGCCGCCGGCGCGGAAGAAGTCCTCGTGCGACTTCCAGATGTCGAGGTGCCCGTCTGGCGCCGCCTTCGCCGCGCGGCCGCGCATCGATTTGAGGGTGGCGGCCTCCACGTAGCCCGGCCATGTCGCCTCGTCGATCGCGACGCCCAGCGCCGCCGCGACGCGCCGCATCTCGCCATCGAGGTCGTTCCACATGTCCTGGTAATGAAAGAGATGCAAGTTGGGCCGGTCACGGACATCCCAGTACGTGCGCACCTGCTGGCAGTAATCGTCGAGGCCGTTGGGCCCGCTGCCGGTGGGCGGACGGCTGTTATCGATGAACCAGCGCAGGAACGATGCCGGATCGTCCGGCGGTTCCTCCCATTGGGCGGGCCTCTCGAACTTCCCGGCCACGGCCTCGCGCAGCGCGACGGTCTCGTCCTCCTTCATATTGAGCCCATGGTCGCGATCAGACAGCGCGACATCGAGCGGATGGCGGATGACCGCGATGTACGTGACGTGCGGGTTGTAGGGCAGCCCGTCGAACGGCGTGTGCGTCTTGACGAAGCGCCGCCACGTCTGCGCGTCCAGCACCCGGAACAACTCCTCCTCGGTGCGGATCTGCATGTCGATCCAGGGCGAGATCGTGCTGATCGGCGGCAGGTCGGTCGTGCCGCGCAGCAGCATGCCGACGATGGTCTGCATCCAAGTCGTGCCCGACTTCGACGGCGTGGTGATCACCACGTCGTCATCGCGCATCTTGAAGCGCTGCCAGCGGTCGCTGTCGGCGATGAAGCCGTGGTAGTGGCGCATTCGCGGGATGGTACGGCCACAGGTGTCCAGTGCCCTGCCTGGAAATCGCCTTTAAGGGGATTTGGCTTGGTGTAACGGCTAAACTTCACCGGTGTTAAGGAGAGGGAAGGACCGCGTCGCGGCCCTGGTTGATCTCGACGCCGACCGCACCGCCGTAGAGGCGGCCCGGCGCGACCCGCGCGCCTTCGAGGCGCTCTATCGGAAGTACGTCGCCCAGGTGTACAACTTCGCGCTCTACGAGCTGCGCGACCCGCACGCTGCCGAGGACCTGACCGCGCAGGTCTTTCTGCGCGCGCTGGGCGGCCTGCGCCACTTCCACGAGCAGGCTGAACCGCCGCAGTCCAGCTTCCGCGTGTGGCTATTCCAGATCGCGCGCAACGCATTGTCGAACGAGCGCCGGCGCAGCCGCCGTCATCCGGAGGCGCCGCTCGATGCCGCCCTGGATCTGCCCGCCGCGGACAACGTTCAGGACGCGGCGGCTCAGCGCGCTGAGCTGCGTGCCGCGCTCGCGGCCATTGACTTGTTGCCGCCCGACCGTCGCCGCGCCCTCGTACTGCGCTTCGTCAACGAGCTCGACGCGCGCGAGATCGGCCAGGTGCTCGGCCGCTCGGAGGGCGCGACGCGCGTGCTGATCCACCGCTCCCTGCAGGCCGTGGCGCGCTCGATCGGGCGCAGCCGGGGCAGCGAGAAAGGTCGCGCAGCGCAGCGCAGGCGCGCGACGAACTGATGTTCCGCGAAGCAGAAGAAGGGGCGATCCAGAGCGACGCCTACATCGACGCATTGCTGAGCGGCCACGCGCGGCTGCCGGTCGCGCTGCCGGTCGCCCATGCCTCGCCCGCGCCCAGCGTGCGCCGCGTGATTCGCACCCTCGAGCGCGGCATGCCCCGTTTCCACCCGAGCTTCCTCTTCGAGGAGCGCCTGGCCGAGCAGTTGCGCGCGCTGGCCGAAGAGCGCCATGCCGGCACCCCGGTCGCGCCGCTGGTCCTGCGTGAGCGGCGCGTCGTGATCGGCGGCGCCATCGCATCAGGTGTGTCGCTCGCCGGCGCAGCGATGTGGGCGTGGCGCCACCGGCCGCGCGCCGATGAAGGCCAGGACTAGCCATGCCCGGCTTCAAGCTGCCGTTCGGCCGGCCCAAGCAGGAGTACCCGCCCAACCTGTGGACCAAGTGTCCCAGCTGCGACGAGATGCTCTACAACAAGCAGCTCGACAAGAACCAGCACGTGTGCACCAAGTGCGGCCACCACTTCCGGCTGCGCCTGGGCGCGCGCATCGCGCAGCTGCTCGACCGCGACAGTTTCCGCGAGCAGGACGCGAACCTCGAATCAGTCGACATGCTGGGCTTCGTCGACCAGAAGCCCTACCCCGAACGATTGGCCGCCGCGCGCGCCACCACCGGCATGCGCGACGCAGCTGCATGGGGCACGGCCACGATCGCCGGCACACGGGTCGTGGTGTGCATCATGGACTTCGCCTTCATGGGTGGCTCCATGGGCACGGTCGTGGGCGAGAAGGTCACCCGCGCTGCCGAGCACGCGCTCGAGGAGCGGCTGCCGCTGATCATCGTTTCCTCTTCGGGCGGCGCGCGTATGCAGGAGGGCACGCTGTCGCTGATGCAGCTCGCAAAGACGGTGGCGGCGCTGGGCCGGCTGGGCGATGCCGGCGTGCCGTTCATCAGCATCCTGACCGACCCCACGACGGGCGGCGTGTTCGCCTCGTTCTCAGCGCTGGGCGATGTCAACATCGCCGAACCCAAGGCGCTCATCGGCTTCGCCGGCGCGCGCGTGGCCGCGGGCACGATCGCCGAGGAGCTCCCGGAGGGCTTCCAGCGCGCCGAGTTCCTGTACGAGCACGGCTTCGTCGACATGGTTGTCCAGCGCTCCAAGCTGCGCGAGACGGTCCTGGGTTTGCTGCGCTACATGAAGCCCAATGCCCACGTGGAACGGGCTGGCTTGAACGGCTCGTCAGCACTGGGCCGCTCGGCGCAGCTGCTCGACGAGCTCATTCGTCGCGAGCCGGCCCGTGGCTGAGCGCACTGCCACCCAGGCGCCACCGGTGGAGGCGACGCCCGACGAGCTGCGTGCCGCGGTCTGGCAGCGCGTCCAGCAGGCGCGCAACGTCAAGCGGCCGCACACGCTCGAGCTGGTCCACGCCATCGCCAGCGAGGTCATCGAGCTGCACGGCGACCGGCTGTTCCGCGACGATCCGGCGATCGTCGGCGGCTTCTGCCGGATCGACGGCCGGCGCGCCGTCTTTGTGGGCCACCAGAAGGGCGCGGAGACCGACGAGAACATTCGGCGCAACTTCGGTATGCCCCATCCGGAGGGATATCGCAAGGCGATCCGGCTGTTCCGCCTGGCCGAGCGGCTGGGCCTGCCAGTCGTGACGTTCATCGACACGCCCGGCGCTTTCCCCGGGCCTGCGTCCGAGGAGCGCGGCGTGGCGGAGGCGATTGCCCGCGCGATCATGGTCATGACCGGCCTCCGGACACCGATCGTCACGGTCATTACCGGCGAGGGCGGGTCGGGGGGCGCGCTGGCGCTGGCCGTGGGCGACGTGGTGCTGGCGCTGGAGAACTCGATCTACTCGGTCATCTCACCTGAGGGCGCGGCGAGCATCCTGTGGCGCTCGGCCGAGTTCAGCCAGCAGGCGGCGATGGCCATGCGCCTGACCGCTGCTGAGCAGCATGCCCTGGGCGTGATCGACGAGGTCGTGCCCGAGCCGGCCAACGGCGCGCACGCGGACCCCGACGAGACGGCGAAACGCCTGCGCACGCGCATCGCCGCCCACCTCGACTCGCTCGCCGGGCGCGACCGCAAGGCGCTGCTCGACGGGCGCTATGCGCGCTATCGCAACATGGGCGAGTTCGCGGTCGCGGCCGAGACGGGCGAGGCGCAGCCGGAGCGGCCGGGCATCGTGGCGCGCATACGGCGCCTGCTCGACAGCGGCCGCGCGGCCCTGGTCGGCGGTGAGGCCGCAGCGCCGGCCGAGCCGGACGACACGCCAGATCAGTCGACTCGCACCGGGGAGGGCATGTAGCCCGTGACCGGAAGCAACGAAACGCGCACCGACGAGCGGGCCACGATCGCGCGCCTGACCGACGAAGTCGTGCCGACGCTGATCGAGCGCCTGACCAGGAGCGATCTGGGCGAGATCGAGGTGCGCCAGGACGGCTGGCGCGTCCGGCTGCGCCGCGGGTCGGGCGATGTCGTCGCAGCAGCAGGGCATGCCACGGGTCAGACGCAGCACCATAAGCCGGCCGCGGTCGCCCACGCCGCTGACGCTCAGCCGCGGCGTGAGCCCGTGCGCGGCCAGGTCTCGTCACCAGCTGTTGGCTACTTCACGCCGCGCGACGGCGTCGCGGTCGGCGGCCGCCTGCGCAAGGGCGATCTGATCGGCGTGGTCGACATGCTCGGCGTGCGCCAGGATGTGATCAGCCCCATCGACGGTGTGCTCAAGCAGATCGAGGTCGAATCCGGTCAGGCGGTCGAGTTCGGCCAGGCCATCGGTCGGGTGGAAGGAAATGTTTAGTCGGATCCTGATCGCCAATCGGGGCGAGATCGCGCTGCGCATCGTGCGCGCCTGCCGCAGCATGGGCATCACCAGCGTCGTGGCATACAGCGAAGCCGACCGCGAGTCGCGCGCCGTGCAGCTGGCCGACGAGGCGATCTGCGTGGGTCCCGCCGAGTCACGGCGCTCCTACCTATCCGCGCCGTCGATCCTGAGCGCGGCCATCGTCGCTGGTTGCGAGGCGATCCACCCGGGCTACGGCTTCCTCTCCGAGGACGACACGTTCGCGGAGATGACACGTGCCCACGGCCTGACGTTCATCGGCCCGTCGCCGGAGGTGCTCGAAAGGTTTGCCTCGAAGGCCGGGACGCGGACACTGCTGGCCAAGCACGGCCTGCCGACCATCCCCGGTTCAGGGATGTTGCGCGACGACGCCCACGGCATGGCCGAGGCCGACAAGATCGGCTACCCGGTGCTGATCAAGCCATCGGCCGGTGGCGGCGGCAAAGGCATGCGCATGGTCCGCTCGCCACGCGAGCTGCAGCAGGCCATGACCATCTGCCGCTCCGAGGCGCTTGCCGCGTTCGGTGACGATTCGCTCTACCTCGAGAAGTGGCTGGAAGACAACCGCCACGTCGAGGTCCAGGTCATGGTCGACCGCTTCGGCAACGGCGTCCACGTCGGCGAGCGCGACTGCTCTGTTCAACGCCGCCACCAGAAGCTCCTCGAGGAGGCGCCCAGCCCGGCGCTCAACGCCGAGCAGCGCGCGGCATTGCTTGACGCCGCGATCAAGGCGGTCGTCGCCGCGGGCTACGAGAACGTGGGCACGCTCGAGTTCCTGCTCGACCGCCAGGGCAACTGGTACTTCATCGAGATCAACTGCCGGATCCAGGTCGAGCACCCGGTGACCGAGATGATCTCGGGCCTCGACATCGTGGCCGAGCAGATACGCATCGCCGCCGGCGAGCCGCTCAGCGTCAAGCAGTCGGATATCGAGCTCAAGGGCCACGCGATCGAATTCCGCATCAACGCCGAGGATGTGGCGCACGACTTTCGGCCCGCCGCGGGACGGATCGAGACCTACCTCGCGCCCGGCGGCCCGGGCGTGCGCATGGACAGCCATCTTTACAGCGGCTATGACGTGCCGCCCTACTATGACTCGCTCCTGGGCAAGCTCATCGTCTGGGGGCCGGACCGTGCGACGGCCATCGCCCGTTCTCGTGCCGCGCTCGACGAGCTCGTCGTGGATGGCGTGGTCACCAACGTGCCGCTTCATCGCGCGCTGCTTGCCAACGAGGCATTCCTGAATGGGGAGTTCACGACCAACCTGCTCGATCGCGTCGGGAGCGCAGCCTTCATGGCCGCAGCCGACGCGGCCGCCTGACGGAGAAGCAATTTGAGCCAAATCGTCCTGACAACAGCGCAGATCCAGAAGCTGATCCCGCACCGCTGGCCCATCCTGATGGTCGATCGGATCGTCGAATACGACCCGGCCCGCGGCTACATCCGCGGCGAGAAGGCGGTCACGGCCACGGAGTGGTTCTTCCAGGGCCACTTCCCGGAGCTGCCGGTCATGCCCGGCGTCCTGCAGGTGGAGGCGCTGGCGCAGACGATGGCCGTCTACGTCGCGCAGCAGGAAGGCTTTGGCGATCGGATCGGGTTGTTCGCGGCGATCGATGAGTGCCGTTTCAAGCGCGTCGTCCAGCCGGGTGACGTCATCTCGCTCGAGGTCACGATGGACAAGCTTGGCGGCCGCTTTGGCCGCGGTCACGGGGTGGCCAAGGTCGAGGGCGAGGTCGCGTGCGAGGCTGACCTGTCGTTCATCATCCCGCGCGAAGGGGTGCTGGGCTGATGGCACTGCGTCTCGCCGTCCTGGGCGACATCCACGGCAACATCGCCGCGTTCGAGGCGGCGCTGGCCGATGCGAAGAAGCACAAGCCCGACCGCTACGTCATCACCGGCGACCTGACCTTCAACGGGCCGCGTCCCGGTGACGTCATCGATCGCGTGCGCACGCTCGAGAAGGGCGGCGCCCTGGTCGTGGCGGGCAACACCGACCTGGCCGTGGCTGACGGCGACTATGCGGCCGCCTGGCCGTGGCTCGATGACGTGCCACAGACCCACATCGCCGCCGCCGAATGGGCGAAGGACCAGCTCTCCGACGAACAGCTCGACTACCTGCGCCGGTTGCCGTCCGAGCGCCGACTGTGGGACGGCGACACCCTCCTCCTGGCCTGCCACGGCTCACCCGGCTCCATAAGCGCGGGCCTGCCGACAGATCTCGACCCGACGGTGACGGTGGAGCGTGTGACCCGGACCGATGCGCGCGTCATCTGCTGCGGCCACACCCACGTGGCCGATGTGCGCGAGCTGGGCCGCAAGATGATCGTCAATCCCGGGTCATGCGGCTACGCCTTCGATAACGACCCGGCGGCATGCTGGGCGCTCCTCACGCTGCCCGACGGCGAGGATGCGCAACCGTCAGCCGAATTGTTCCGACCCGCGTACGACGCCGCCGCGGCGGCCGAGGAAGTGGCCGCGCGCGGTCTTGCCGGCGATGTTTATCGCGCCGCGACCATCCGCACCGGGCGGCTGATCAGATGACCAACGGCCGCCGGCGCATCGTTGTCACCGGCATGGGTGCGGTGACGCCGCTGGGCAACGACGTGGCGACCTTCTGGTCGCGCCTCGTCGCGGGGGAGAGCGGCGTCGACACGATCCGCATCAACTTCGATCCCGAGCGCCTGACGAGCAAGATCGCCGGCGAGGTCAAGGACTTCGACCCCTCGCACGTGCTCGATCGCAAGGAGATCCGGCGCAACGACCGCTACACCCAGCTCGCGCTCGTCGCCACGGCGGAGGCGATGAAGCAGGCCGGCCTGCCGGAGCGGCTCGAGGGTGAGCTGGCCGACCGCACGGGCGTCATCATCGGCTCGGGCATCGGCGGCTCGGGCACGCTGGTCGAGCAGGTGACGATCAACGCGATGCGTGGTCCTGACCGGATATCGCCCTTCTTCATCCCCATGGCCATCGCCAACCTCGCGGCGGGCCAGAGCGCCATCAGCTTTGGCGCGCGCGGCCCCAACTGGGCGACCGTCAGCGCCTGTGCCACGGCCGGCCACGCCATCGGCGAGGCGTACGAGACGATCATCCGTGACGACGCCGACATGATGTTCGCCGGCGGCTCTGAAGCGGCCGTGTTCGAGGCCCTCGTCGGTGGATTTGCAGCCATGCGCGCGCTGTCGACGCGCAACGACGATCCGCAGGGCGCGAGTCGGCCGTTCGACGAAGGTCGCGACGGTTTCGTCATCGCGGAGGGCGCCGGGGTGCTGGTGCTCGAGGAGCTGGAGCACGCCCGCCGGCGCGGCGCGACGGTCCTGGCCGAGCTCGTCGGGTACGGCGCGACGGGCGACGCGAACCACATCACCCTGCCCGCACCGGGCGGGGAGGGAGGCGCCCGAGCAGCGCGGCGGGCAATCGAGAAGGCCGGCCTGCAGCCCCACGACATCGACCACATTAGCGCCCACGCGACCTCGACCCCGGAAGGCGATCCGGCCGAGCTGATGGGCTTCAAGGCGGTCTTCGGCGACCACATTCCCAACGTGAGCATCACCGCGACCAAGGGCGCGATCGGCCACACGCTGGGCGCTGCGGGTGGCATCGGCGCCATAGCGGCCATCCAGGCGATGCGCGAGGGTCGCGTCCCGCCCACGCTCAACCTGCAGGAGCCTGCACCTGAGGCAGACGGTCTCGACCTGACGCCCCTGGTGGCGCGTGAGCGCGCGGTGCGCGCGGCGCTGGTCAACGCGTTCGGGTTCGGCGGCCAGAATGCGGCGCTCGTGTTCCGCCGCTGGGACGCGTCTTGAGCGCCGCCGGAGCCAAGCGAGCAGCCCAGGCGGGCGTGCCGCAGACCGATGTGGCCGGCATCGTCGGGCTGATCGACCGTCTCGAGAAGCTGCTCAACGCGTCCGAACTGACCGAGATGGAGATCGAGGTTGGCGAGACGGCGCTGGTCTTGCGTAAGCCCGGTGCCTTTGCAGCAGCGGCCGAAGCGGGAGCGGGCGGTCACTCGATGGCCGCACCGGCTGCCACGGTCGCGCCTCAACCATCAGCGACGGCGCCAACCCAGGAACCCGCGATGAACGCAGTCGTCGCGCCGCTGACCGGGCTGTTCTACGCGTCGCCCTCGCCGGGTGCCGAGCCGTATGTCAAGCCGGGCACCCAGATCATGGTCGGCCAGGTCATCGGCTTGATCGAGGCGATGAAGCTGTTCAACGAGATCAAGAGCGACCGCGCCGGTCGCGTCGTGCGCGTCGTCCCGGAGGACGGCGCGCTGGTCAAGGCCAAGGATCCTTTGATCGAGGTGCAACCATGACACCGCGCAGCGTGCGCATCACCGGCTGGGGCATGTACGCGCCGGAGCGGCGGCTCACCAACGCCGACCTGGAACGCGTCGTCGACACCTCCGACGAGTGGATCGTCAGCCGCACCGGCATCCGCGAGCGGCGCATCGCCGCCCGGCACGAGACCACGGCGACCCTCGCCGCGATCGCCGGCAAGCGCGCCATCGCCGTCGCGGGCCTCCAGCCCGACGACATTGACGTGATCCTGGTCGCGACCCTCACGCCCGACTACTGGATGCCCTCGACTGGCGCGCTCGTCAAGGAGGCGATCGGCAACACGCGCGCCGCGGCCATGGATGTCGCCGCGGCCTGCAGCGGCCTCGTCTACGCCTACTCCGTCGCGGACGCGTACCTGCGCTCGGGCATGTTCAAGAATGCGCTCGTGGTCGGCTCGGAGACGCTGTCGCGCTACCTCGACTTCTCCGATCGCGGCACGTGCATCCTCTTTGGCGACGGTGCCGGTGCCGTCGTGCTGTCAGCCTCCGATGAAGAGGGCGGGGGCATGCAGGGCATGGAGCTCACGACCGACCCGGACGGTGCCTACATGATCTGGCTGCCTTCCGGCGGCTCCCGATCACCCGCGTCGGGCCAGACCCTCGCCCGCGGCGAGCACTACGTGCGCATGGAAGGCCGCGAGACCTATCGCTACGCGACCAAGACCATGGCCACGACCGCGCTGAAGGCAATCGAGCGCGCCGGCTGGAAGCCCGAAGAGATCGATCTCTTCATCCCGCACCAGGCCAACGTGCGCATCATCGAGTCCGTCGCCAAGGGCCTGGGGCTGCCGATGGACAAGATGTTCGTCAACCTCGACCGCTACGGGAACACCTCGGCGGCATCGGTCGGCATCGCGTTGGCTGAGGCGGTCGATTCGGGCCGCATCAAGATCGGTGACAAGATCGTGCTCGTCGCCTTTGGCGCGGGCCTGACCAGCGGCGGCATCGCGCTCGAATGGACGGCCGATCCGATGAACGGCAAGCGCGCGGAGGCGGTGGAGCCCGTTGCGCAGGTGCGCGAGCCGCTCGACTGGTCATCTGTCGATCCCATCCCCGACCGGCTGCGCCAGGTGCTCGAGGGCAACGCCGGGCCCAGGGTGCCGCTCGACGACGTCGTGCCCGGCGAGCCGGAGCCCGCCCCCCGAGACGAGGTCTTGGCCTAGGGGGCTTCGGCGCGGCGGCTCCCAGGTAGCGGCCCCGACCACTCGTCGTTCAGCTCCGACATTAGCGCGGCTCGGATTGACTTCCGTGACGAGGCGACGTTAACGAGCATGCACGGGTCGCCCGGGTCGCCCGCCTGCCACTCGACACACTGGCCGCCACTCACATCGTAGAGCTCCTTGGTGCGCACCCCGACGTACGCAATCAGGAACCACTGGCCGAGCGGGTGGTCGGCCGTCGTCATGATTGCGCGGAATGGCGGCACGCCGCCGCCGCCGCCCTCAATCAGGATCGAATCGCGTTCGGGCCGTGATTCTGAGCTCGACGCGTCGATCAGTCCCAAGAAGCTTTGGCCGTCAACGGCGTACCCGTTGGCGTAGGGGCCCATCTCGCAGCGGGCCAGCTCGCAGAAAGTCGGTGCCAGGTCGATGTTGCTCAGCAGTGTTTCGTCGATGCGCTGGGTCGGGCCAGACTTTGCGGGCCAGCTCACGTAAAGGGGCATCTGCGCGGTGTAAGGCGCCACCTTGCCGGGCAGACGATGTGCGCCCCAGCCCATGCCGTTGTCCGATGTCAGCACAAAGAGGGTGTTGTTGTAGCGGCCTTCGTTACGCAGCTCGTCAACTATCGCGCCCAGCCAGTCGTCGACTGATAGGAGCGACTCGCAGGCCTTCCGAAGCGGCCATCCAGTGGGATACGGGACCGGGCCCAGGTTGCGAATGTAGGCCGGCTTATCCGCGACGTCGGGCTCGTTATACGACGCCGGGTTCCAGTTGGGGATGCCGCTGCAACGCGGGTCGTCGACGTGGGCCGGGTCGACGACAGGGAGCTTGTAGTCCTTGAAGCTGTCCTCGTCTGGCCCGCCATGTGTCGCGTTCGGTGCGAAGTATGCAAATAGCGGCTTGTAGACGGGCGCGTTTTCCAGGAACTGTCGCGCGTACCCCGCCATTACGCGCGTGGAGTAGTCACTTGGCGACCGCCCGCGTGTCTCGCGCACGCCGTTGACCCACAGCGGGTACGAGTAGTAGGGCGGGGAGTCCTTGATGGCGGCCTGGTCCCAGCCTGGCGGGAGCTTCACGCTCAATTTGCCCGTCTTGTTCAGATATTTGCCTGCGATGATCGTGTGATAGCCGACACCCTGCAGTTCCGTGGCGATCGTCTCGGTGGCGTCAAGCAGGCGAGCGTCATTCAGGATCACGCCGTTGTGCGCCGCCGTTTGCCCCGTCAGGATCGCGGCGCGCCCGGGGCAGCACAGCGAGAAGTTGGCCCAGTAATTTGTGAAGTTGACGCCCTTGTCCAGGAAGAGGGCCTTGATGTTCGGCAGCCGCTCGAAGACGCGCTCGTCCATGGCGGGGAAGTCGTCGATGAGCATCAGCACGATGTTGGGACGCACGTCGGGGGGCGGAGGCGGCTGCGGAGCGCCGGAGGCCACCTGTGGCGCGAGCAGTGCGCACAGGGTCAAGACGATCACCGTTCGCGTCCGAATCGCGCTCATGTAGACCCCCCTCCCGTCCCCTCGGACGGAGCAATGGTCGCCAGTATGGCAGTCTCGTGCCGGTTGACGCCTAGACTCTGCGCATGATTGATCTGACCGGCAAGGCGGCCATCGTCACTGGTGGATCGCGTGGCATCGGCAAAGCCATCGCGCTGCGTCTCGCGGCGCAGGGTGCCGACATCTGCTTCTCGTATCGCGGCAACGCCGACGCGGCCGCGGGGACGCAAAAGGAGATCGACGCGCTTGGTCGCCGGTGTGTTGCCGTGCAGGCTGACGTCACTGAGCCGGACGCCGCCGAGGCGCTCGTAAAGGCCGCCCTCGACGCATTCGGCAAAGTCGACATCCTCATCAACAACGCGGGCATTACGCGCGACGACCTGATCATGCGCATGAAGCCCGAGGACTGGCGGGACGTGCTCGAGACGAACCTGTTCGGCGCGTTCTGGAGCTTGAAGGCCGTGACGCGGCCCATGCTCCGCGCCAAGTCTGGCCGGATCATCAGCATCACCAGCGTTAGCGGCCAGGCCGGCCAGATGGGCCAGGCCAACTACTCATCTGCGAAGGCCGGCCTGATCGGCCTCACCAAAGCAGCGGCGCGCGAGCTGGGCTCGCGCGGTATCACGGTCAACGCGGTGGCGCCCGGGTTCGTCCTGACCGAGCTCACCCAGGACCTCAACGACGACCTTAAGGCGCAGATCAACGAGCGCACCCCCCTTGGCCGATTCGGGACGGTCGAGGAGATCGCGTATGCGGTCGCGTTCCTGGCGTCCGACGAGGCCGCCTACATCACCGGCCAGGTCCTCGCCGTCGACGGCGGCCTGGTGATGATGTAGTCAGCGCCTGACCACCAAAGTCACGTGGTCGTCCTGTGCGGGGCTGCTCACCGGCCGGGCGACTAGGTCAATCGTCGTCCGGCCTCTCGGGAAGCGCCGCTTGATCTTCACCTGGAGCGTCAGAGAACCGCTGCTCATGCTCGCAAGCGACTCGAATCGGACGCCGCCAGAGCTCATCTGGCCGGTCACGTCAACACCGTCGAGCAGCCAGGTCAGGCGAACGTGCCCGCCGGTGACCGCGGCAGTCACCGTGAACGAATCGGTCGATACCTTGTGGTTAGCCAGGTCGATCCGGAATGTGTAGGTCCGGCGTCGGACCACGCTGACGGTAAGCGTCTGGGCCGGGCTGGGCGTTGAGGCGAAGAGGTTGTACCCGGCGTAGGCATTGTCGGTCATGCTCCAGATGCTGAGGTCCGGACGGTTTACGCGACCTTCGTCGAGTAGCTCCCCCAGCCTTTGCGCGAGCGAGGCAGCGATCGCGGCGCGGCCCGGATCGCCAGCGAGGTTGTCCAGCTCGTATGGATCAGAGGCCAGGTCGTAAAGCTCGCGCTCGCCGTCGGCGTACTCCACGTAGTGCCACATGCCAAGCCCGCTCTGCGGCGTCGTACGCACCGCGGCCCAGGGCGGTACGTCCCTCGTCGGGTCCTGGAACAGCGCGCTCTCCAGCAGGGCATCCCGTCCCAGGGGCGAGCCGTTATCGAGCAGGTCGACGAGGCTCAGGCCGTCAGGTGCGCTCTGGCCACTTGGATATGGACCCAGCGCACAGCCGCCGAGCGCGCAGAAGGTCGGCGCGAGATCGATGTTCGAGACGTAGTCGTCCACCACGCGCGGAGCGTTGCCCCAGCCACCCGGCCAGGCCATGTACAGGGGCACAGCCGTCGCGTAGGGCACGTTCTTGAACTCCCTGCGATGCGCGCCCCAGGCCATTCCGTTATCGGCTGTGAAGACGAGCAGCGTGTTGTCGAGCCGGCCGACAGCCTCGAGCTCGTCTGTCACCCGCTCGACCAATCGGTCGACGCCGAACATCTCGCGGCAATAGGCGTCCATCGGCCAGCCGTCCGGGTCCGGCAGCAGGGGCAAGGCCTGGATGTACGCCGGCTTGTCGGACACGTCCGCCTCGTTGTACGCCGGCGTCCACCACGGCGGCATGTCGTCGCACTTCTCGAGGAGCTCCTCGTCGACGGGCATCGGGATGTTGGGCGCATGGATGTTGAACACCGACAGGACGGCGAAGATCGGCTTATTCGCTGGCGCAGCACCGATGCGCATGACCGACCGGTCGGCGACCATCTGCGTCGAGTGGACCCCCCTGTAAGAAATGTCGCCGGTGTCCTTGGTGCGGACCTTGTAGTTGTAGAAGGCGCCGTTGGCGCCGAACATCCCGTCGAACACGGTCCACGGCGCCATGTGTGCCGCCCACCCGGCCGACGACAGCTTGTTGTTGAGGTTCATGTACTTGCCGATCCACATCGTCGTGTAGCCGGCATCCTGCAGAGCACCGGCGACGGTCTCCTGGGGCCCGAACAGGCGTGCGTCGTTCGTCATCACGCCGTTGTTGTGGCTGTGCAAGCCGGTCAGCAGGCTGGCCCGGCCGGGGCAGCACATCGGGTCCTCGCCGAACGCCTGCCTGAAATGCGTGCCATGGGCGACGAACGTGTTGTAGATCGCTGGCGTGCGTGCCGGATCGTTCCACAGGCGGCCGTCGTGCGGCGCCGCATCGTCGAGGTAGAACACCACGATGTTAGGCCGCTCGGCACCGGCCAACGGCAGTGGTCGCGCGCCCAGCCAGGTCGCCGCGGCCACGCAGGCGAGCGCAGCAACAGTGATCTGCCGTAGAACGCTGGCGTGCCACGTTCGTGACGACATGTCCGCGCATCCCCTCCCAGCGCGCACCCGACGGCCCATATGCCAGCCCGGACGCACTTCCGCCGCAATGTTCGTGGACCTGTCAAGCGCGCGTGGCCGTCGCCCGCGGCGGTCGGGTCGGTTAGTCAACGTACCCGTAGCGGCGCATGGGTCCTGACAGGAAGAGCTCCAGGATGCGCCGCGCAAACGGATGGATGCGCTCACGCCAGCGCGAGGCCGCCTTCGGATCGATGCCTTCCTCGCCGCTGCGCATCCCATGCGCGGGCGGCGTCTGCACCCGCATGGCGGAGTCAGGCATCGCCACCCCGACAAACTCGAACACCTGCGGCAAGATCTCAGTGGGCTTCTCGACGACGTCCTCGAAGCGGAACATCCGGTACTGCTCGGGGTGCGCCGCCGCCAGGCGCGGATGCAGCCTCGCTGCGCGCCGCCAGGCAATGATCGTCAGGATCAGCAGGTAGGTGCTCAGCACGCCGGGGACCTTGTCGAACCACGAATATGGCCACCTGCCGCGCTTCTGACGCCGGTACTTGTCGGAAACGTAGACGGCGCGCGGATCGCGCAACATGTGAATGACCCGAGCTCCGGGGAACCACTCGAGCAGGGTGTCGACGTAGTTCAGGTGGGTCGGCGTCTTCTCGCCCATGACGGGCCGCCCGCTCGCATCCGCGTAGATGCGCAAGAAGGTCTGGAACATGCCCCGCTCGCTCCGTTCGGCGGCGAGCAGCCGGCGCTCGACTTCGTCGCGCGCGACTGTGTCCTTGAGCCAGAACCAGAAGGGGCTCGGCCTGCGCCAGCCAGCGCGGCGCTCGTACTCGCCCGAGTAGATCATGTCGACGACGCGGCGCACGGCTGCGTCGTCTTTCAGATCACCCGCGTCGCGAAAGAAGTGCCGCGCCCCGCGACGGCCCAGGACATGGCCCATGAAATGGTTCTCGCGGGCAATGGCGATGCGCGGCGAGGTCTCGAGCACGTAGCGCATCATCGTGGTGCCGCTGCGGGCGACGCCGCACACGAAGATCGCCTCGGGTTCCGTCGGCAGGCGCTCCGGTGCCGGTGCAAGTGGCTTCGGCGACGGCGCAGCAGGCGCAGTGGTCATCGGACTCCACGAAATGGACCACCGCGGGCGCGCTCGAATGCGCGGCCTCTTGCGCGGGGCAGGCTGAAGTCTAGCAGCGCTCGGCGTTCAGTCTGGGCAGGTAATCTCCGTTCATGGTTTCTGCACAGAGCCGGGTAAGCGCCGTGCCGGTGTCGCCGCAGATGGCCGACGTCTGTGTCGTCGGCGGCGGCGGGCACGTGGGCCTGCCGCTCTCGCTGGCGCTCGCTGACGCGGGGCTCAAGGTATGCGTCTACGACATCAACGAACAGACGATCGCGCGCATCGAGCGCGGCGAGATGCCCTTCCTCGAGACCGGTGCGGACGAGCTGTTGGCCAAGGTCTTGCCGACCGGACGCCTGACCTTGGCGAGCGACCCGTCAGCCTTGCGCGGCGCGCCCATCGTGATCGTCGTCATCGGCACGCCCATCGACGAGTTCCTCAACCCGTCGATGACGCTGTTCGACCGGGTCATCGACCAGGTGGCGCCGCACATCAGCGATGGCGCGCTCGTCGTGATGCGCTCGACGGTTTACCCGGGCACGACCGAGCGGGTGGCACGGATGCTGGCCGAACGTGACGTGAAGGTGGACGTGGCGTGCTGCCCGGAGCGCATCGCGGAAGGCCACGCGCTAGAGGAGCTGAAGAAC
>DATBRX010000189.1:0-8495 GCA_036560085.1 Candidatus Limnocylindrales bacterium | reverse complement strand
TCGGTGGTCTCGATCCCCTCGGCCACGGTGCGCAGGCCCAAGACCTGGCTGAGCGAGACGATCGAGCGCACGACCGCGCGCTCGGCCGCCCCGGAGTCGACCGCGTTAACGAAGGAGCGGTCGATCTTCAGGACGTCGACGGGCAGGAAGCGCAGGTAGCTGAGGGACGAGTAGCCGATGCCGAAGTCGTCGATCGCGATGCGCACACCCAGCGACTTGAGCTCGCCCAGGCGGGCGATGACGCGCTCCACGTCGCCGAGCAGCACGCTTTCTGTGATCTCGAGCGTCAGGCCACCCGGCCCAAGGCCCGTGTCGCGGAGTGTGTCCGTGACCAGCTCGGCGAGGCCGTCGGCTGCCACCTGGTGGGCCGATACATTCACGCTCACCGACACCGACGAGCCGTACCTGCTCTGCCATTCGCGCGCCTGCCGGCAGGCCTCTTGGAGCACCCACCGCCCGATGGGCAGGATCAAGCCGCTTTCCTCGGCGATGGGCACGAACTCGGTCGGTGGAATCGGGCCGCGCGTTGGATGGTCCCAGCGCAGCAGCGCCTCCGTGCCCACCAACCGCGTGTCGGCGAGGTCCACGATGGGCTGGTAGGCGAGGCTGAGCTGCCCGGAGTCGAGTGCCTCCTGCAGATCGGCGCGCAGCTGGTGGCGGTCGACCGCGGCCGCATGTATGCCCGCCTGGTACACGGTCAGTCGGTTCTTGCCCTGGCCCTTGGCCGCATACATCGCGACATCCGCCAGGCGCAGCATCTCGTCAGCGGTCAGCTCAGGGCCGTCGTACAGCGAGATGCCCATGCTGCCCTGGATATGGACGGTCGAGCCTGCGACCTGGTACGGCTCACGCAATGCGGCGAGGATGCGCTCGGCCACGCGCACGGCCCCAGCACGGTCGGCCGATTCCTCGAGCACGATGGCGAACTCGTCACCGCCCATCCGCGCCGCGGTGTCCGCGTCGCGCAGGCAGCGCCGCAGCCGCTCGGCGACCGTTACCAGCAGCTCGTCACCGGCGTGGTGACCCAGCCGGTCGTTGACCGTCTTGAAATCGTCGAGATCCAGGAAGAGGACCGCCAGCGAGGCCGGATCGCGGCGGGAGCGGGTCAGCGCGTGCTCGAGGCGGTCCAGCAACAGGGCGCGGTTGGGCAGGCCGGTGAGGGCGTCGTGGAACGCCTGGTGGCGCAGCTGGGTCTCGAGTGAGCGACGCTCGGTTACGTCGCGGTAGTTGATGACGATGCCGCCGACGGCCGGATCACCCAACAGGTTCTTGATCGTGGCCTGGAGCCAGCGCCACGAACCGTCGGCGTGCCGGGCGCGGTATTCCGCCGTGGCCTCAGCTCCTTCGCGGCTCGACGTCTCGGCAACGAGTGATCGGATCCACTCCACGTCAGATGGGTGGATGACGTCATAGATGGGCTCGCCCACCCGCCCAGCGGGGTCGTGGCCCAGGACGCGCGACACGGCCGGGCTCATGTAGCGGATGAGGCCGTCGGCGTCGGCGATGAGCACGACATCTGTCGCATTGCGCACCAGCGATCGGAAGCGCTCCTCGCTCCGACGCAGATCCTGCGCGAGGGCGCGCTCGGCTTGCGCTCGCCGGCGCAGCAGGGCGTTACGGCGCGCCAGTAGGGCCGATGCGCCGGCGAATGCGATCACGAGGATCACCAGCACGACCGACGCGGCGACGAGTGCCACCCAGAACACCTGCTGGCGCGTCGTCTCCACGCGGCTGTAGATGGGTCGCGCGTCCTGCTCGACCATGTACACGCCGATCGGATTGCCATCCACGTTGCCCCGGATGGGCACGTAGATCTCGACGTTGAGCTGGCCCTTGGTATGGCCCGGCAGCAGGGCGGCATCGGCCGGGCCGTAGGCGCTCGTGCTCACGCCCTGGAAGGCCGTGGCGACCAGATTGCCGATCGAGAAGCGCCGGCCGCGCAGCAGCTCGCTGCTCGAATAGACGATGCGTCCATCGCGCGACCAGATGCTGATCTCGCGGATGTCTCCAGACACGGTAAGCCGATCGAGCTCCTCGCCGATCTCAGGGTTCGCGACAGCGTCGAGCGCGAGCGTGTCTTCGGTGATCGTGGGATCGACATAGCCGCGCACGATTGCCTCGACCTGGTGGACCGCCGCGTCCGCGGCTGTCTGACGCAGTTGCCCGGCGGCAATCTCGGCGATCAAGACGGCCATGCCCACCACGACGCCAACCACGAGGATTGCCACTGGCAGCGAGAAACCGGCCTTCCAACGGCGCGGGGCCGCAAGGCGGAAGCGGCGCGGGGCGGAGATGGGCAGTTTCATGCAGCACGCTCCCCTGCACTCGGCGGGGGAGTGGACAGTACGGTTGCGGGGCCCTTGCGGGCCATGAGCCGTTGGTACTGTCGCCTAGATGAGGCGTAGCGCCAGGTCACCCACCACGTAGCCGCCAAGGCCAGCCACCAGGCACACCGGCAGCGAGCGCAGCGGCGCAACGATGACCGCCCCGGCGGCGGCGGCGAGGGTGTGGATGTCGGCCAGGCCGCCGCCGGGCACGACCAGTGAATGCGCCGCCAACCCAGCAAAGATCGCCGCGGGCATCCGATCCAGCACATGGCGCACGCGCGCCGGCAGCTGCGGCAGCAGCACGACCGATGACGCCCGGCTGACGAAGGTGATCGCGCCGATCGCCAGGACGAGCTCCCACGTCATGGCGCGCCCCCCGTCATGGCGCGCCCCCCGTGATGGCGCCCTCCGTCGTCCTGGTCGCGGCCGCACCGCGCGACGGCACCAGGGCGACCAGGATCGCAGCGATGATCGGCGCGTAGTCGAAGAGCCCGGGCACGAGCAGGGCTGAGAGCACGACCAGGCCCGCGGCCGCAAGCCCGCGCACCATGCCCTCTTTGCCGCGCGCCGTGAGCGCCGCCAGACCGATGAACAGGACGGGGAAGATCGCCCGCGCGACCTCCTCCAACGCCAGGGCACGCGCGCCGAACACGCCGAGGATCGTCCCGACCTGCCACGCGACATAGAACGCGGCGCCGCTCACCGCAAGCACGAGCGCCGCGCGCCGGCCGGCGGCGAGGGCGAGGCCGAACGACTCGTCGATCATGAAGAAGCCCAGTAGCGCGCGACGCCACAGTGGCGCTTCGAGCCGCGGCCGCAGGACCGCGCCAAACACCACGTGGCGCAGGTTAAGGACGACGGTCGTGAAGAGGAGCGCCGCCGGCCCCGCGCCGCTCACCAGCAACGACACCAGCGCGAACTGGAGCGAGCCGGAGAAGATGATGAGCGACATCCCGACGACGAGGAGCGGGTCGATGATGGCGCTTGCCGCGGCGCCAAAGACCACGCCGAACACGCCGATGGCAGCCGCGAACGGCAGCGACGTGAGCAGCGTGGCGCGCAGCCCGGGCCCAGGGCCCTCTATTCGCTTGCCCTCCACGGACCCGATGCTACGCGGCTAGCCTTCAACACATGACAACCGTCACCCACCACGTCCCCGGGGCCGTGTTCATTGAGCGCGAGCACCTTGTGCCACTCGACCACGCCCGGCAAGACGGTCCCAGGATCACGGTCTTTAGCCGGGAGGTCGCGGCGCCAGGCGGCGAGGACAAGCCGTACCTGCTCTTCCTCCAGGGCGGGCCAGGGTCCGAGGCCACGCGGCCCACGGCGCCGCCGACGCTGTGGATGAAGCGCGCCTTGGCCGACTATCGGGTCCTGCTGCTCGACCAGCGCGGAACAGGGCGCTCCACCCCGGTCGGCCGGCAGATCCCTGGAGCATCGGCGCAGGAGCAGGCCGACTACCTGAAGCACTTTCGGGCCGACTCCATCGTCCGCGACTCGGAGCTCATTCGCGCCGAGTTGATCGGCAACGAGCGCTGGAGCGTGCTCGGCCAGTCGTTCGGTGGCTTCAGCTCCATCACCTACCTGTCGATCGCGCCGCAGGGCCTGCGCGAGGTGTACATCACCGGCGGCCTGACGCCCATCGGTCGGTCCGCCGACGATGTCTACGCGATCACCTGGCAGCGCGTCATCGCCAAGACCGACGCCTACTTCGAGCGCTACCCGGAGGACCGTGCGCGGACAAACGAGATCTTCCGCCGGCTGGCAAACGAAGACGTCCGACTGCCAGGCGGCGACCGGCTGACGGTTGAGCGCTTCCGCCTGGGCGGTCTCTGGCTGGGCATGAGCGACGGCTGGGAGAAGATGCACAACCTGCTCGAGCTGCCCTTCGGATCGCCAGGCTTCCTGTGGGATGCCGAGCCGATCGGCACCAACTTTGCACGCAACCCGCTATATGCGACGCTGCACGAGTCGTCGTACGCCGATGGCGTGGCGACCCGCTGGAGCGCCGCCCGAACGCGGCCGCCAGAGATCAGCGCTGACGGCTATTTCGCGGGCGAGCACATGTACCCCGAGATGTTCCAGGACTACGGCGGCCTGCGCGATCACGCTGCCGCCGCGGAGATCCTGGCCCAGCACCAGTGGCCACGCCTCTACGACGCGGACGTGCTGCGCCACAACGACGTGCCGGTGGCCGCCGCGGTCTACACCCACGACCTGTACGTGGATCGCGATTTCTCGCTCGAGACGGCGGCCACCATCCGCGGCACCAAGGTCTGGGAGACCGCTGAGTTCGAGCACAACGGCCTCCGCGCGGACGGCGAACGCGTGTTGGGAACCTTGTTTGACCTGCTGCACGGAGCCGCCTAAGGGCCGTTCGGCACTCCCCGCGGAACCGGCTCGGCGACACGATTCAGAGGAGTCGTCTCGCCACACCGTAGGAGCACGCCGCCCGCGGCATGAGTTACACGTTCTTCGCGGACCTGGCCGCAGAGGCACCCGCGCCACTACGCGGCATCTTGAGCCTGACCCTGTCCGACGAACCCGGCGTGGAGCTGGTGATGTTCGGCATGGCCGCAGGGGAGCGCCTGTCAGAGCACACGGCGGCGCGGCCGGCGATCGTCCACGTCCTGTCGGGTAGGGGCGAGCTGCTCGTCGACGGTGACCCGCACGAGCTCGCGCCAGGCACGTGGCTGCGCATGGCCACGGGCACGCCTCACGCGATCGTCGCCACCGCGCCGCTGGTCTTCGCCCTGTACCTGTTGCCCAAGGAGTAACGCCATGACATGGAACTCGGCCGCGTCTGAGTCGCGCGATCGGATGCTCATCGCCGCCGTCTGGATCATCAGTCTTGGATCGGTCTTCCTGATCCAGCAGTACTTCAGCTGGAGCTGGACGCAGGCCTGGCCGCTGTGGGTGCTGTTCGTTGGCGTCGGGAGCTTGGGCTCCGCGATCTTCGGGCGTGCCCAGTCGGCGTTTGGCATCTGGGGCATCTGGTGGCCGCTGGCGATCCTCGCCGTGGGTGCCGTGCTGCTTCTCAGCACGACGGGCAACCTGGCGCTGGCGCCAGGCGAGCTCATCGCGCTCTGGCCCGTGGCCGTCATCGCGGTCGGCGTCTGGTTCCTCATCGGCGCGGTGTTCGCCCGACCGAACCCCACCATGCAGTCACAGAGCCTGAGCATTCCCGTCAGCGGCCTGACGGAGGCGTGGGTGAAGCTTAACTTCGGCGGGGGTGATCTGGTAGTCGGCCAGGCCGAGCCAGGCACGCTCGTGTCGGGCACCTTCGAGGGCGGCGTCCGCCAGACCACCCATGGCGTGGGCCGGCTGGAGCTATCGCCGTTCGCTGATGCATGGCCGCTCATGTGGGACCGGCCGATGCGCTGGAACGTGGGCCTGGCCAGCGAGATCCCGGTCAGCCTGGAGCTGCACAGCGGCGCGAACCGCTCGAGCGTTGATCTGTCGGCGCTGCGCATTCCGCGCCTGGAGATCCACACCGGCGCCAGCGAGACGCGCGTCCGCCTGCCGGTGAGCGGCGCGACAGCGGTACGCGCCGAGGCCGGCGTCGCCTCATTGACCCTCGAGGTGCCTCAGGGCGTGGCCGCGCGCGTGCGCTCGCGCATGGCGATTGGCTCCACCAATGTCGACGAGACGCGCTTCCCGCGCACCATGGACGGCTGGGCATCACCGGACTTCGAGGGCGCGGCCAACCGCGTCGAGATCGACGTCTCGGGCGGCCTCGGGAGCATTCGCGTCTCGTGACGCGAGCGGCCGTCAGTCGGCCGGAACCAGTACCCGGAAGCTGTCGAACGTCGCGCTCGCGCCGGGCGTGAAGGCCTGCGCGAGCATGCCCGCGAAACCCTCGCTCTCCAGCGCATGCGCATCCTGAACCTCGGCAACTCGCTCCTCGTTGAGATAGACGATGAGTGAGAACGGGTCCAGGTTGCCGGCGAGGCACTCGATCGCGAGATCGAGCCCCAGGGAGGCATCGAAATCGTCCGGCGCGGCGCGCCTGCCGATCAGCGAGTTATCACTCGTGCGGTAGATGAGGATCAGTCCGATTGCGTTGACGAGCACGTAGTAGCGTTCGGCGCGACTGCCGCGACAGGACAGCCCGACCAGGGCGGAGCCATTCATGGCGAAGTGCGACTCGATCCGTGCGTCGTGGAACTTGGACGTCGGCTGGCCGACTGTCTCAACGCCTTGGACTACGGCCGAGTCAAAGGCAACTGTCAGCGCTCCGTCGGCGATGGTGACCGTGCCACCGTCGAAGTCACCCGTCGGCCAGTTGCCCGGTTCGTCGAACGTTTCGTCGATCACGATCTCGCTGAAGTCGGGCGTTTCGATGCCGTGCACGCGGGCGCGCGCGTCGAATTCGAAGAAGCGACAGCCGGTCGTTACGGCTGCGACGGCGTCTGAGAACGCGACATCCATCTCGACGACCGAGCGGGCGCTACCGAGCAAGCCGGCGCTGTTGACCGTGCCGCGCGTCGTGTACTGGGCGTCGATCTCCTCGACTGTGGTCGCGTCCGCGATCGCCTGGAAGAACGCTGGCATCGCGTCGAGTGCCGACTGGAACTCGTTCAGCAGTCCCAGCCGGAAGGACTCGCCGCCCGGATACGGAGTCAGGGCGTGGAGCGCATCAACCGCGTCCGCATATCCCTGCTCGATGCGCGGCTGGCGGTTGGCGTTGACCTGCTTGAGCGCCTCCAGAGTCCGCTCGGTGGGCTCAGGAATGTCCAGCGTGATCTGCTGGTTGTCGCTCAGGAAGGTCGCGTTGATGGCGCAGATGTCGGACGCCCAGGCAGCAATCTCCGCCGCGCCAGGGCTGGGCAGGGGCGTCGCCGTCGCTGGGGCAGCCGTTGGGGTGGCTGCGTCTGTGGGTGCGCTTGTCGGGCTTCCGGTCGGAGGAGTCGAGGTTGCTGGCGTCGCGGTTGCGCCGCTGCCCGGGGTTGAGGTTGCGGCGGGCCCGCCGGAGCATGCACCGAACACGAGCGCGGCGCTGACAACGAGCGTGAGCCGGCGATCAGCCATGGGAGTTCCCCTCCGTCGAGCAACCGGCGCGGTTGCAGGCGCCTGGCTGGGAGTCTAGCGACGACAATCGCGATCGTGCACCCTGCTGACGCCACGCCGCTCTTCGTGTCGCAGTTCGGCGCCGGCCGGCCGCTGCTGTGCCTGCACGGCATCGAGGCGCACGGGCTGCGCTTCGTCGGTCTTGCCGCGCGGCTGAGAGATGTCCACGTGGTCGCGCCCGACGTGCGCGGCCACGGCCATTCACCGGGGAGCGGCCCGTGGACGGTGGCGCGGCACGTTGCCGACCTGGCGCCGTTGCTGGAGTCGCTCGGGCCGGGGACGGTCGTGCTCGGTCATTCGTACGGCGGCCTGATCGCCTGGGAGCTGGCACGCGCCTTGCCGGGCGCCATGCGCGGGCTCGTGCTCGTGGACCCGGCGATCGGCGTGTCCGCCGCCACCGCAGAGGAGGGGATCGCCGCGAACGCGGCGCACCTCTCGTGGCCGGACGAGCGCTCCGCCCTGGAGGCGCACCTCGCGCAACGCCTGCCCGGCGCCTGGTGGGCCGCGGCCCTCGAGTACGCGGCCGCGCTCGAGCGCACCGACGATGGTCGGCTGCGCCCCAGCGTGCGCGAGGAGGCGGTCGTGGCCGGGTGGGCGCAGATGCGCGAACCGATCAGCGCAACCTCATGGCGCGGCCCAACACTCCTGCTGGAAGCCGCCCTGGAGAACAGCAAGTACGTCTCGGCGATGACCGCGACGTCGCTACGAAACGACCTGGGTGACGCGCTCGACCATCGTTTGCTCAACGTGACCCACACGATCCCGTCCGACCACCCCGATCTCCTGGCGGAGCTGGTCGACGCCTTCTTGAAGCGTTTGGGGTAGTTTTGCCTAGCGCCCAATGGGCCGTTGCGCACTGTCGTCTCGCGCCGCCGCGAGCGACCTTGGACATAACCGCAACGGAGATAGCACATGCTTCGCATCGTCCTCGCCCTGGTGCTCTTCGCCCACGCCGTCGGCCACATCCTTGGGCCGCTGCAATTGCTCGGGATCTCGAACGTGAAGTCCGCGTGGCAGGGTGACACCTGGCTGCTGAGCGGCCTCGGTCCGACCCTGAACCAGGTGCTTGGCGTCGTCCTGTGGAGCGTCGCAATGGCT
>DATBRX010000188.1:0-4227 GCA_036560085.1 Candidatus Limnocylindrales bacterium | reverse complement strand
CTCGGGATGGGTGTCGGCCCAGTCGACATCCACACCCAGGGCTGCAGCGGAGTCCTCCTTGTCCTGCTCGCGGATCGCCTCGAAGGCACCCTGACCGATGTTGCCACCGACGCCCATGATCACATCGGCATCCTCCTGGAGGAAGCCGAGGCTGACCCCCTTGGCGTTGTCGATGCTGCTGAAGTCGCCCGTGAAGGAGCCGGTCTTGGCGACTGGATCCCAGCCGAGAACCGTGACCGTGTCGCTCTTCTGCGCGTTCCAGTAGTTGGCGCCGGCTACGAACCCATCCATGAAGTCCGTCACTGGGCCGATCTGCTGGCCACCAAAGGTGCTCAGGATCTTGGTCGTCGACCACGAGGCTGACGCGTAGCCAGCAAGCATGGCGCCTTCGTTCGTGGCATAGATGAGGCCTTCGAGGTTGGGCAGGTTGGGCTGCGCCTCCGTGCCGTAGGCATAGTCGACGATGGCGTACCGGATCTCCGGATGCGCCTGCGCCGCCGTATAGGTGTCGTCGCCGAGCAGGAATCCGACGGAGACGATCATGTCGCAGCCAGCGTTAGCAAGGCTGTCGAGGTTGCGCGCGTAGTCCTCCTGGGTGGCGGACTGCAGGTGCGTCTCGGTGATGCCCAGATCCGTGACGGCCTGCTGCAGGCCGGCCAGGGAGTTCTGGTTGAAGCTCTTGTCGTCGAAACCGGCCGTGTCGCTGACCATGCAGGCCTTGTACGACATCGCCGATGCTGACGGCGCGGGGGTTGCGCTCGAAGCCGGGGTCGCGCTCGGCGCGGCGCTCGCGCTCGACGCCGGTGTTCCGCTCGGTGCGGGCGACGGCGACGCCGCCGGCGAGCACGCACTAAGCACGAATACGAATGTTGCCGCAATGGCAAACGTAGCCCTACGCAAGATATGTCCTCCTCTGGCTCCGTCTACGCGCCGCAATTCAGCTGGGCGCTCACGACGAGAGTCCGCTGTGAGTATGACAACGCCACATGACCGGCGCAAACTTGGTGCGTGCAATTTAACCGAAAGGTCGCCTGGGACCTGCTCGACGCTCAAGAGGGCACAGGGCCGGTACCGCTGCTCGACGGCGACGAGCCGGCGCGGCTCCTGGGCAGGACGCGCCGGATTGCCATGGTCGGGGCCTCGCCCGACCCCGGCCGGCCCTCGCACGGCGTCATGCGCCAGCTGCTCGACGCCGGCTACGACGTGGTGCCCGTCAACCCGACCGTCGAGTCGGTGCTTGGCCAGACCTCCTACGCCACGCTGGAGGACGCTGTTGCCGCCACCGGCCCGTTCGATATGGTCGACGTGTTCCGCCGCCCGGAGCACACGCCCGACATAGCCCGCTCAGCGGTGGCGACGGGGGCGAAATCGATCTGGCTGCAGCTGGGCGTCGTCAACTGGGAGGCCGCGCAGATCGCGCGCGACGGCGGGCTGGATGTCGTGATGGACCGCTGCACGGCCATCGAGGATCGGCGGCGGCGCTTCCTGGGCTAGCGGACGAAGAAACCGCCGATCAGCAGCACCACCCCGACCGCACCGACCCCCAGCCAGCGATAGATCTGCCCGCGCAGGATGTCGCGCAGGACGTCGCTGCTCGAGACCTGGTTGGTGCCGGCCGCCGTGCGCGAGCCGCCGCGCCATGACTCGTAGCGTTTGGCGTTGTCCGCGAGGTAGTTCATCTCGCGCCGCCGCGCGAGGGGCAGCCGGATGTTGAAGGCGGCAAGCCCGATCAACACGGCGCCCACGAACCACAGGCCGAGGCTGATCTCGCTCACTGGCGGAGGCGCTCCCCCAGTAGCTGCGCGACTACGGCCGCGTTGGCCTGGCCGCGCGACTCCTTCATCACCTGCCCGGTCAGGAACTTGAGCGCCTGCTCCTTACCGGCCTGGAAGTCCGCGACCGCGGCCGGGTTCGCCGCGATGACCTTGTCGATGATCTCCGTCACGGCCGAGGCATCGCTGATCTGGCGCAATCCCCTTGCGGCGACGATCGATGCCACCGATTCACCCGACTGCAGGTGCTCCAGGTAGACATCCTCCGCGCTCTGGCTGGAAATGGCGCCCGACGTGCGCAAGCGCACGACCTCAGCCAGCTCGGTCCCCGGTCGCTGGGTGAGCAGGGCGGGCTGGGTCTTCTGCTCGCGCAGGCCGATCTTCGACAGCAGGCCCGCGGCGATCCTGGGATCGGGCGCCGGATCGGTGCCCATGGCGGCGGCGAAGTAGTCGCCGGCGGACGCGACGATCACCGACGCGTCGTTGGCGGTGAGCCCGTAGTCGGCGCTGTAGCGCGCCCGCCGCGCGGCCGGCAGCTCGGGCAGCGCTGCCCGGATTGAGGCGATCATCGCCGCGTCGGTGCGCAGCGGCGGCAGGTCCGGCTCAGGGAAGTAGCGGTAGTCCTCGGACTCCTCCTTGAGCCGCATCACGTAGGTCGCGCCGCGCGTGTCATCCCAGCCGCGCGTTTCCTGGATGAGCGTCTCGCCCGCGTCGAGGGCGCGCGACTGGCGCTCGATCTCGAAGGCGATCGCGCGCTCCACGCTGCGGAACGAGTTCATGTTCTTGACCTCGACGCGCGTCCCGAGCTTGTCCGCACCGGGCAGCCGCAGCGACACGTTGGCCTCGACGCGCATCTGGCCCTCCTCCATCTGTGCGTCCGACGCGCCAATCGTCACCAGCAGAAGGCGCAGCTCCTCGGCATAGCGCCGTGCAGCCTCCGCGGAGGTGATGCACGGCTCAGTGACGATCTCCATCAGCGGGATACCGGAGCGGTTGTAGTCGACGAGCGACAGCCGGCCGCCGCCGGGCTTGTCCTGGTGCAGCAGGCGCGCGGTGTCCTCCTCGAGATGGGCGCGCCGGATACCTACCTCGGCCAGGCCGCCCGACGTCTCGACGCTCAGCGTGCCGCCAGAGCACAGCGGCAGGTCGTACTGCGAGATCTGGTAGCCCTTGGGCAGGTCGGGATAGAAGTAGTTCTTGCGGTCCCAGCGCGTGACCTCCGGCGTGGTCGCGCCCACTGCGATGCCCGTCGCCAGGACGTGCTCCACCGCGCGCCGATTGATGACGGGCAGCGCACCGGGCAGGCCCAGGCAGACCGGGCAGGTGTTGGAGTTGGGCGCCGCGCCGCGGACCTCCGACGAGCAGCTGCAGAACATCTTGGACGCGGTCTTGAGCTGGACGTGGATCTCGACCCCGACGACGACCTCGTATTTGGTTTGCGTCGCGACGGCCATGTTCAGCCGAGCGTCGAGACGAACGCCCTGATCCGCGTCAACGCCTCCTGGAGGTCTTCGTAGCTCGTCGCCAGGGTCGCGCGCACGTGCCCTTCACCTGACGGGCCGAAGGCCGAACCTGGGATCACGGCGACCTTGTGCTCGAACAGCAGCCGCTCGCTGAACTGCTCGCTGGTAAGCCCTGTGGGCCTGATGCTCGGGAAGGCGTAGAAGGCGCCCAGCGGCTCGACCGTCGGCAGGCCCATCGCGTTCAGGCCGTCGACGAACATGCGCCGCCGCCGGTCGTACTCGGCAGTCATGCGCTGTACGTCGACTTCCGCCGTTGCCAGCGCGACGACGGCCGCGTCCTGGGCGGTCGTGGGCGCGGACATGATCTCGTACTGGTGGACCTTGACGATGCCCTCCAGCAGGTCTTTGGGCGCGCACACGTAGCCCACGCGCCAGCCGGTCATCGCGTAGGCCTTGGAGAAGCCGCCCATCAGGACGGTTCGCTCGCGCATCCCGGGGAGCGACGCGATCGGGATGTGGCGGTGGCCGCCGTAGACGAGCCGGTCATAGATCTCATCGCTGACGACGAGCAGGTCGTGTTTCACCGCGATATCAGCGATGGCGCGCAGCGTGGCCTCTCCGAGTACGGCGCCGGTCGGGTTGCAGGGATAGCCCAGGAAGATGACCTTGGTACGCGGCGTGATCGCGGCCTCGACCTGTTCCGGCTCGAGGGCGAAGCCGCTCGCGGCGGTCGTGGAGACCATCACCGGCGTGCCGCCGTTGAACATGATCGACGGCAGATAGGCCACGTACGACGGCTCGTGCAGCACGACCTCGTCACCGGGATCGACGAGCGCCGCCATGGTGGCTGCGACTGCTTCCGACGCGCCCACGGTGACGCAGATCTCGCCCGCCGGGTCGTAGCTGACGCCATACAGGCGCTCCAGGTGCGCGCTCAGCGCGCGGCGCAGCTCGATCGTGCCGTAGTTGCTGGTGTAGTGCGTGCGGCCGGC
>DATBRX010000187.1:0-4958 GCA_036560085.1 Candidatus Limnocylindrales bacterium | reverse complement strand
ACGGACGGCGCGGGCGCCTCCGCCTTCTGGGCCGATCGGCTCGCCGCGGCGATCGAGGGGGCACGCGGCGCCGGCTTCCGCATCGACCGCGTATGGCTGCGCGCCCGTCGCGGCGCCGGCCGCGCCTTCACCGGCGACCCGCCGCCGGCGTCGGTCGTGGTCCACGAGGACGGCGTCCGGTTCGAGGTAGACGTCCGCCACGGCCAGAAGACCGGCCTGTTCCTCGACCAGCGCGAGAACCGCCGCTATCTGGCCACGCTCTCGCGAGGCCGCCGCGTGCTGAACCTGTTCGGCTACACCGGCGGCTTCTCGCTCCACGCCGAGCGCGGCGGCGCCACGCGCGTGGTGACCGTCGACCAGGCGCGCCCCGCCATCGACGCGGCCGCGCGCAACATCGCCGCCTCCGGCCTCGACCCCAACAAGCACGAGCTCGTGTGTGCCGACGCCTTCGCCTGGCTGGCAGAGGCGGCCGCCGCTGGCCGCCGCTTCGACCTGGTGGTCTGCGATCCGCCGAGCTTTGCGCCGCGCGCCGAGGCGCTCGACGCGGCGCGCGCCGCCTATCGCCGGCTGAACGCTCTCGCCCTGGCCGTGGTCGAGCCCGGCGGCTTGCTCCTCAGCGCCTCATGCTCCAGCCACATGACGGCCACCGATCTGCGCGAGGCAGTTGCCGCCGCCGCCCTCGACACCGGCCGCCGGGTGGTCGTGCGCTCCGCGCGCGGCGCGGCCAGCGATCACCCGGTCCTGCCCGCCTTCCCCGAGGGCGATTACCTCAAGCTCCTCGATCTGCACGTCGCGTAGGCAGTCCGTCGGCAGTCAGTTGTCCACCAGTCAGTCGTCCCGCGCGCGTTTGCCAGGGCGAGCGCCGTGGACCGAGTCCTGGCGAGCTATGTCTATTCGGTTTCTGCCATGCGTCACCTCCCAGTAACACCTCTCCCATGAGCTGCGCGCAACCTGGCACGCGGGTCTGACAGCGACGGTGGATGGAGTCTTGATAGGGGCAGAGTTTGCTACGGGAGTGGAGGCGTCACTCGCTCTTGTCTCGCAGGCTGAGAAGGCCGCGCCTGTGTCGATGCTGCTCTTCGGCTGAGAAGGCCGCGCCCCGTCGCGCCGCCGCCGCTGGTCCCCCTCCGCACGCTCCGCGCAAGCGGCTTGCCACCTACCGAGTCTCGGTCGAAGCACCGAGTCGGGCTGGGATGACGGTGGCACGCCGCCTGCGCTCGCGCGCGCGTTCGGTGAGACCAGCGGCGGCGGCGCTCCGCCGAGGGGCACCTTGGGGAGAGGGCAGAGGGGGCGCACGTGGCTGGAAGGAAGGCACTGCTCATGAACGGACTCTTGATCGAGGTGGAGGTGGTTCCGGAACCAGTTGGCGGAGGTGGTTCCGGGGCCAGTTGGGAACGCGCGCCGGAGCGTGTTGCGAGGTGGTTCCGGGGCCAGTTGGGAACGCGCGCCGGAGCGTGGAGGTGGTTCCGGGGCCAGTTGGGAACGCGCGCAGGAGCGTGTTGCGAGGTGGTTCCGGGGCCAGTTGGGAACGCGCGACCGAGCGTGTTGCGAGGTGGTTCCGGGGCTGATGGATCCCCACGACCATCAGCCATCGTCCGGGTCGAATTGGGCAGTGGACTTGTAGAGTTGCCCCAGCGCGGCGGAGATCGAGGCTTGCGGCACACGGTGGCGATCGGCACCGCGAAGCACGAGGCCGCCGAGCACGAAGATCGAAAGGACTCGGCGCCTGCGCTCGGTGTTCGCCTGGTGCTCACGTGCGAGGTTGAGGTTCTCCGCAGCTCGGCCGATGACTTGCTGCACGAGCAAGGCGATAGCGCCGAGGAGGAGGAGCAGTTCAAGTCGCTGTCGCGATCTGCTTCCGCAGTGCCGCAGGGACCAGCCCCAGCGAAAGTTCTTCACATCGCGAAAGGTCTGCTCGATGCGCATCCGCCGAGCGAAGATCGCCACGATGATCGAGGGCCGCGACGTCAAGGACGTGGCCAGCAGCCACGGCTCCCGCGCGTTTCGTCGCTGTTCGTGATCGACGCGCCTCTTGCCGATGCGACCGCCTCGTGTGTATCGGTGGCGGTGACCTGACTTGGGCTTCCTCGCCAACACCATTCGACGTTCCGTCGGACTGTTCCGCGGAAATGCGACGCAGCCCAGGCTTCGGGCGCGATTGGTCGCAAGTCGATGCACCTGCTTGTTGCCGACCCACTTGCCGTCGATCAGTAACTTGGTGGCATTTCGTACTCGGCCGACGAAATCCCACCCGACGCTCGCCACCGCGTCAAACCAAGGCGATTCGAAGCCGGCATCTGTCACCAGCACCGGCCGAGAGCTCGGCAGGATCTGCCCGAGGTCACGCAGGAAGCGAACGAGCGCCGGCTTCCTGGGCTTGTGACACCGGGAGACGCAGGCGTAGACGACGAACGAGCGGCCCGCGAACGGAACGCTCGCAACCAACGCGAACCACCTCGGACGAATCTCCACGACGTCGACGAGAACAATCGGACATGACCCCGGCGGGATGATGAGTGAAGCCAGGCCTCGGTACACAAGACGGCGATCGGCGAACAACTGCCGATTTCCGAGGAGACGATCGACCGCCTTGATCGAGTGCTTCACATGAGCGCTACCAGGCCGCGACCTCCCCAATGCAGTCAACCAGAGCTGCTCGCCCGTGATGACCGCCCGGGCAACGAGCCACAGCGCGCGCCAGCGCGCGGAATGCATGAAGTCCATCGCCTCAGTCAGACGACTGTGTAGAATGTCGAGCGCGCGCACTCTTTGCTCCTCGAGTTGGTTTGGCGACTACCGAAAGAGCAAAGAACTGCGCGCATTTCAATTTTCTGGCGGCTCCTCCAAATCGTGGGGAATCATCAGTTCCGGGGCCAGTCGGGAACGCGCGACCGAGCGTGTTGCGAGGTGGTTCCGGGGCCAGTCGGGAACGCGCGCCGGGGCGTGTTGCGAGGTGGTTCCGGGGCCAGTTGGTGAGGTGGTTCCGGAACCAGTTGGTGGAACGCGCGCTGGAGCGTGTTGGAGGGAGCGGTCGGTACGCGATGGTCCATGTGTGGTCCCCCCCAAGGGGGACCCGCGGCCCGCGAGGGGTGCTCGACGTTTTTTCATCACGAGCACGCGCCCGTCGCGCGCAACGGCTGTGCCAGCGGACGTCAGCCAGACATCGCTGCTGTGTTCCACCGAGCCAGAGCTGGCACAGGCGTTGCGCGCAGGGGGCGCGCGAGTGAAAAAACGTCGAGCGCCCCGAGCCGCGGCGTCCCGCATACCGTCGAGAGCGCCGCCGGCACGCGCAGCACTCGGAGCGCAGGAAATCGCGATCGATCGCGCGTCCGGATTGCGCGACAAGATCTGCCCTTTATCAATGCCGACGACGGACTGTCAGACCCACCTGGTAGGTTGCGCGCAGAACCTGGGATGGGTGTGACGAGGAGGTGATGAATGGCAGAGGATCAGTAGACATAGAGAGCGCTGGCAGGAGGCAGGGCCAGGCGATGCCGGATCGGCAAGCGTCGGGGTCACGGCAGAGCAGGGGTCAGCGGTGGAAGGTCTGCACGAGCTCGATCGAGCCGACGATCGCATCGTTGAAGGCATCGAGCTCGTCGGCCGGAATCCAGTACTCCTCGTGATGCCGGGCGCCCACGATCTGCCGTTCGAACTGGTCGAGATAGCTCGCAAGGACGGCGAAGCGAGTCACGTGCCCCACTCCGTCGTCGCGCGCGTTCCAGCGCTCGGCGATCTCCACGGCGTACTCCTCGTTGCAGACCGGATAGAAGATCGGCTGCTCCGGCAGTCGCGGCGGAAATCGCCGGTAGCCGCTCGCGGCGATGAGGTCCAGCTCTGGCTGGCCGACCGGCCGATAGAGTGTCACCGTGGGCGGGCCAGTCGTCATCGCGACCGCAGCGCGGCGCTGGCTACGCTGGCTACTCGAGGACGGGCATCGCGGCGACCACCGGGAGGTGATCGCTGATGTCGCCGTAGATCGGCAGCTGCTGGTCGAGCGGCGGGACGATGGGGTCGCTGGGCGACATCTCGGCGGAGAGGCCGGCGGTCGTGACGATGTGATCGATGAAGCGGCCGCCGAAGGGGAGGTAGGTGACCCCGCCGTCCTCGGCGGGGCCGAGGGTGCGGACGGTGTAGTCGGAGGGGGCGTCGAGGAAGGGGGCGAAGACGGCGCGGCCTTCGTCGGTGTCGATTGCCTCGTTGAAGTCACCGAGCACGATCACCTGGTCATCGCCGGCGGCGACCAGATCGCGCAGGTGCTCCTCGAGGGTGATGATCGCGGCGGTGCGGCGCGCGCGATCATCGTCGCCAACGCCGGCCTTGAGGTGGACGACGATCGCCATGAACTCGACCGCCGGGTGGCTGCCGTCGTCGACGGTGACGTGGATTTGCAGCGGCGGGCGCGGGAAGTCGTAGCCCTGGTCGTCGAACAGGAGGGCGCCGCCGTCGACCTGCATGAGCGTGCGGTTGTAGATGAAGCCGACCTTCTGGTAGCTGCCCTCGGAGTAGGTGTGGCTCGACAGGATGGAATCGTGGTCGGGCAGCCGCTCGACCAGCTCGTCGAAGGCGTCCACGCTGGCGATCTCCTCGACCGCGACGAGGTCGAGGCCGAGCGAGGTGATCAGGTCGGCGACGACCCGCGGGGTGTCGGCAGTGCGCGGGAAGTTCTCGATGTTCCACGCGGCGATGTCCACCGCGCCGGCGGTGCCGACCGAGGGCACCAGGTCGTCGCGCGGTGGCGGGTAGTCGCCGCCGGTGTCGGCATCTGGTCCGACCGGTGCGCCGTCGGCCTCCGGGTCGCCGCCGGTCCCGCCTTCCTTGCAGCCGGTTGCCAGGATCAGCGCGACGGCGCTCACATACAAAATGGGGCGCACGGCGGCGGAGAATAGCGATCGGGCCGGCCATCGCGAAGAGAATTCCGACAAGAGGGAATGTCTTGCATTCGCCCAGCGTTGGAT
>DATBRX010000186.1:0-6206 GCA_036560085.1 Candidatus Limnocylindrales bacterium | reverse complement strand
GCCACAGAGGCTGCCGGCGCGACCGCGGAGGCTGCGCACATGGCATTAGCCGCGGCCAAGCTGGCGGAGGAGTCGGCCAGCAGGACGGCAGCAGCCGCGAAAGAGGCGGCCGCAATTGCGGCCCAGGACCTTAGTGACGCCACGTCCGAATCGGTCCAGGCGGACGCCGATGAGGTCCGGGCAAAGGCGGACTACAGGATGGCCGAAGATCGGGCCAGGGATTCTGCGAAGTAATTGGTGAGCCGCGAAGGACTCGAACCTTCAACCAGCTGATTAAGAGTCAGCTGCTCTACCATTGAGCTAGCGGCCCACGAGCGCCGGATTCTAACCCCTGACGCGCGATTGCAACCGTTGCGCGCTGCCCGGCGAATGACTACCGACTCAAGGCGGCCTGAGAATCTGGGCATGGAAATAGACAACGAGCGCCCCGTACACAGCCCTGAGATCCCGCAGTCACCGGAAGCGATCCCAGACAACATGGAGTCGCCCGACAATCCGGCACTGCCGATCGATCCCGAGGCCAACGAGAGCGAGGACGAGGTCGAAGAGTCATCCGACGAGTCATTCCCGGCGAGTGACCCGCCGAGCTACACGGGCGCGACGACCAAGGACTGAGCCTGTCTAGGGCGCGAGCACCAAGACGCCGTCAACGTCGACGCGCGGTCGCTTGTAAGTTCCCTTGACCTTGATCGTGAGCGTGTGCTGGCCGGGCGCCAGGCCACTCGCGATGAACACGACGCGGCGCTCCGTAAGGGAGCTCGAGTAGAGGTCGACGTGCGTCTTGACGCCGTCGACGAAGACGTTCGCGACACCGCGCTTGGGACCGCGTTGCGCGATCCAGACGACGTCGGTCCCCGTGAATATCAGGGTCGCGGTCGCCTTGCGCTTGGTGCTGTACCTGGTCGTACCCCAGGGCGTTCCCACGGTGTTCGTGTTCCAGGTCTTGGTGTACGCCAGCTGCGTTTCCTGGAACTCGGTCAGAGTGCGAAGGAAGGCCGCCGACGTGACGTCGTTCCCGACTGCGTCAGTGGCGATGACCTGGAATTGATGCAACCCCGCGGTAGTCGTGAACTGCTTCGGGCTGACCACCGACGCCGCGGGGCCGTGGATCGCTGTCCAGCCCGAGCCCGTGGGACTGTGATCAAGCTCGACGGAGGCAATGCCGCTCGCGGCGTCGGTCGCGTTCCAGGTCACGTTCAGCGGCAGCGCGCCGCCGGCGCTGATCGTCGACATCGCGACGAAGCCGACCTTGGTTACCGCTGCGGTCGGATCTGTCGTGTCGATCACGAATGACGCCGCCGCGTACTGAGTAGACGGACTTCCGGTGGCCGTGACCAGGATCGGGTACACGCCGTCAGCAGCGACGTTGTTCGCCTCGACCTGGATCACACTGCCCGAGGAGTCATTGCTCAACGGCGGGTTGGGCGTGACCGTCGCCGGTCCTGGGGTCTGGACGGTGAAGTCGATCTGCCCGGCCTCGTCATGGCGAACCAGGGTCAGCTGGGTTGAGCCCGTATCCCCAGCAGACAGCTCGAGAGTCGGATCCGACAGGCTGATGTTGAAGTCGGCCGATGAGGAGTCGCACCGCTCGTCACCGAGGCCAACCGCCTGCCAGGCCAGGATCGTCGCGGCGATGTCGGTCGCCGAGGCCGGCTGCCAGAGCGCCGAGGCCGCAGCGATCGTCGAGTTGCGCGCGTCGCACATGTCGCCATCGGTCGTGAGCATGCTGAAGCCCGCAAAGAAGATCTTCGTGGCATGGTCGAGGCTGGTCGTTGGCACCGCCACATCGCAGTCGGCCTGGCTGTCAGTCGGCCCGGAGCAGCGGGCATTTCGGCCCCCGTTGACCATCAGGTAGAACGCGTGATTGGGTATGCCACTGTTGGTGTGGACGTAGCAGTAGTCGTTGCCGCTCACCGCGCTGGTGCAGGTCTTACCCGAGCGGTCGTCGTAGTGACTGGGCTGACCCTCCGCCCCGGGGTTGGCGAGACTGCGAATGACCGCGCCGGACGCGGTCCTGGCCAGATCTTCGCCGAGCAGCCAGTCGGCGCAAGTGGTCTGATCGGCCGCAAGTCGACAGTTCGACGAGTTTGGCTCTTCCATCGCGAACTCGGCGGCGGTGGCCATGATGTCCGAGAACGATTCGTTCAGCGCACCGGATTCCATCCTGTACTCGAGGTTGTTGGTGCACTGCGTGACGGCATGGCTCAGCTCATGCGACACGACGTCCTGGCCGGCTGACAGGGGCCGAGCTGCGGTGCCGCCGTCGCCGTAGACCATGAAGAAGAGCTCCTGGTCCCAGAAGGCGTTGTTGTACGGCAGGCCACCGGGCGAGAAATCAAAGTGGACGACGCTGCGGACCTTGTTGGGGAAACCCTGGGTCTGGTGTGCCGGGTCCTCGATGCAGTCGTTTAGCCAGTCATATCCCAGCGCCTGGTTGTAGAACTCCACCGTCAACGCCGCGTAGTACTGGGCATCAACGCCCGCTTTCTGGTTCGTGCCCTGCCAGATGTTGTCCGGGCTCGAGGCGTCGCTCATCACTGGGTTGTTAGTGACCGAGTTGCCGCCCTGAGCGTCGTAGGTGATGAAGTCCGCGCCGCCCGGACTCTGCAGCTTCCAGGCCGTGCCAATGCCGCCCGGCCGATCGGTCAGGCTGAACGGGATCGTGCTGAACCCGTGGAACTTGAGGTCCTTCGTGTCGCCCTTGACGCCGACGCCCTCGCCGGCGGTGAACTGGTCGACACCGCTCCACGCCGCGAGCAGCTCGCCGCTTTGCGCGTCGATCCGCTGATACATGTTGTTCGCCGGCGCCGCGGTGGCGACGAGGTAGAAGAGCCGGCCCGTCGTTGGATCAAGACGCAGGCTGGTCCGGCGCGTCGCGAGCTGACGGACAGCATCGGGTAGGTCGATGAGACCACCTCGCACATCAGCAGCGATGGTCAGCGCCCGCCCCGCGGAAAGCGCGGGGCTGACCGCAGAGCGCAGGCCCGGGTAGTAGGCGCCGCCGACCAGCAGCTGCTTCCCGTCGCGGCTCACGACGGTCACCTGTCCGCCCTGGACCAGGACGCCGAGCGGTGCGGCGTATTGCTGGTAGCTGACGTAGTCCAGGTTGAACTTCGAGTCGTGGCGCGAGGACGCGCGGCGCAGGTCGCTGGGCAAGTCAAAAGACTCCGCCGCGCTGCCGGTCCACGTGAAGTGGCCGCTTGGCAGGCTACCCGCCGCGACAGTTGTTGCCGGCGCGGCCATCGCCGAGAGGGCGATCAGCGCCGCGAGGATGGGCCGCGATTTGTTGTTCAGTGGGCGTCGCCCTTCGCCGCGATCTCGTCCAGGTACGAGGCGATACCCGGCAGCGCGTAGAGCCGGCGTTTGAAGTACTCGTTAACGGTGGTCATGGTCTCCGAATGCAGCGCGTTGACCTCGACGCTGCGGTCGCTCTGCGAGCGGCCGGAGAGCACGTCGCGGAAGCGCAGCAGTTGCGCGACCACCTCGGCCTCCTCGGGCCCATCGAGCGCAGAGATGGCCGACATGATCAGCTTGTCGGCCTGGTCGACCATGACCTCGCGGTCGAACGGCGAGCCCTCCTCCGCCGCCTCGTCGAGGGTGCGGATCAATGCAGCGACCTGGTAGAGCGCGGTGGTCGGCTCGTCAAAGAGCTCGCGGATGTAGGCCGCCTCCGCGTAGTGGCTCGACAGCCGGAAGATGTTGTAGAGCCGGCGCGCCACCTTGCCCCAGTTGGGATCCTTGACGCTGTACTTCCAGACCTCGTGCTCGAGCTGCTTGACGTACTCGTCGACCGCGTCGGCGCTCAGGTCCTTGACGATGCGGTCGAAGAGCGGCCGCGCGTCGGTGTCGATGTAGACCTCCTGGAAGTACGGGTCCAGGAAGCCGTCGAGCGGCACGATCTCGCCATTCGGGTCCTCCCACGTGGGATCGAGCACGTTGCTCGCATTGGCCAGCTGGCCGCGCTTGGGATCGGCGACAACCCAGTCGAGCTTGCACCAGCCCGGGTTCTGCGCGGCCTCCGCCCATGTCACGGTGCGGGCTGAACCGTCAGCCGCTACGACATTCATCTCGCCCGACTCGACCTCCGCCGGCGTCCACGAGATGGGGCTGCCCTTCTTGACGGTCTTGCCGTCCTTGGTCACCTCGGCGTCCCAGGTGCCCAGCTTGACCTCCGTTAGGCGGTGGGTTGGTCCGCTCCGGGTCTCCATGGCCTTCTCGCGGATAACGTCGCTAAGGATGCGCAGCGCGTCGTCCTTGGTCGGCGCCGTGATGTGGATGCGTTCGAAGAAATCGGCATCCGCCGGGTAGGCCTGGATGCGGCTCTGCGCGCTGCTGCCCGATAGGGCAAGTGCCGTCGAGACATTGGGCTTGTTCTGGAAGCCGACAATGGGCGCGATTTTCTGGAAGCGCTGGAGATCAGACGCGTCGAGGTCGAGCATCGACGCGCGGTGGCCAAAGACGCCGGTGTCGACGTCGACCATGACGTCACCGCCCTGGCTCTCCCTGGCCATTGACTCGATCCAGGCACGCGCCTCGCCGCCGTCGATCTCGACGCCCAAGCGGCGGGCGGAGTCGATCACGCGCTGGATCGCGTCTTGTTCTTCGCCAGCGGTGTCCGTCAAGTGCCCCTCCTGCTCCGACTAGTGTGCGATATCTGGCAATCCGCCGAATACCAGCGCGGTGAGCGCTAGATGAGACGAACTGCCGCCAGCTCGTGCGTCGCAGCTCACGCTAGGGCTGGCGCGTCCGCGCAAACGCATCGATCGCTGACTCGTCCTCGCCGATATAGGTGACCAGGCCACGATGCGCGCCCACGCTGGGCTCGTACGCGTTCCAGAGCGAGCTCTGCGGCACGGACCGCGGATTACCCCACGTGGTGCCGTCCATCGATCTACGGTAGAACACCCAATTCGCTTCGCAGTAATCAATATCCGTCACACAGAGCGTGAATGCGGCATGGAGCACGCCGCCCGCGAGTCCGAGGTCGGGATCGGACGTCGTCCAGTCGTCGGGCGCCAGATCCATCGCGGCGCTCCAATGCGCGCCCCCGTCGAGGGTGCGCCGATAGCGAACCTGGCTGAAGTTCGGGAAGTCGTTCGGGACGGTGTAGGCGATGTACGCCTGTGCACCGGCCGCGCTGATGCTGATGCGATCCTCGAACAGGCTGTTGGTGATCAGCATCGCGCCGGCCCACGTCGCGCCGCTGTCCAGCGAGCGCCTGACGCGCAGGCTTTCCGAGCCAACCGAGTACGCGGCAAAGATGACACCGTCGCCGATCGCCACGCCGACGCCCATCTCGCCACCCGAGCTGGTCAGGATGTCGGGGGGCGCGAACGTCACGCCGCCGTCGGTCGAGACACGCACCGCCACGTTGCCGTTCTGGACGTCCTCGTAGATCACCGCCACGACGCCACCGGGCCCGCGCGCCACCGCCGGCCGCCACGCGTACCGTCCCAGCGGAGACAGAAAGCGTGCCGGGCCAAACGTCTGGCCACCGTCGGTGCTGCGCGCATAGCGGACGCGGCCACTGGGCGCGTTCCAGACCAGGTCGACGTTCATGCCCTCCGCGGCCAGCGCGGGCGAGTGACCGTGAGCTGCCACGAGCAGCGGCACGCCCCAGGACACGCCGCCGTCCGTGGTGCGGCGCAGCCACAGCTCCTCCGAGCCCTCCGTCCCGTCCGATTCGACGTAGGCGGCCACTGCACGGGTGGCGCTCATGGTGGCCACGTCGGCCTGGAACACCCATCCGCTCGACGACAGCCTGTCGGGCGCACTCCATGACGCCGCGAGTGCAGTGCCGGCGATGACGAGCATCATCCCAAGCGCCGCGAGCGTGCCTGCTCCGAACCGGCGCGCGGCACCGTGCGTTCGACGAGTGACGCCCATGAGGACCACCCCTTCCTCCACGGTGCAGGCCACGGCTTGCTACGCGCCGCTGGCTCTCGCCCCGATCGACGGGCAGTGCCCACCCCGTGCGGCCAGTATTGATGCCGCGTCAAGACACGAACGGGTCATCAAGGCCAGTACGGCCGGCGGCGCTGTCGCGCCGGACGCGTCTACTGGTTGTCGATCTGGGCGCGCTGGAGCCGCCCTGAGTAGTCGACGTAGATCGACTTCCATTCGCTGAACGTGTCCAGGGCCGCATGGCCAGCCTCGCGGTGGCCGTTGCCCGTCTGCTTCATGCCGCCGAACGGCAGGTGCGTCTC
>DATBRX010000185.1:0-6431 GCA_036560085.1 Candidatus Limnocylindrales bacterium | reverse complement strand
TGCCTCCCATGCCAAAACGGTTGAGCTCGAAGTACTGCCTAATGCCTGCCCAGAATGGCCCGTTGCCCACCGCTGTGCGGTAGCGCTCCAGGTAAAGCGCACCTTGGACGTAGATGACTTCCGGGTAGCAGCGCCGGCTGTACTTATAGACCGACCTGTCCAGCCGTCCGGCTGAGCACAGCGACGAGCGGTCCGACCCAAGGAGGGTGTCAGCAAGAAACGTGGCAACGGCCTCGTCGGCGAATGGCTGCTGCGCCTGGTTGTTGCCGACGACCGCGTAGAACCACTGGTGGGCGACTTCATGGGCCACGAGCCGCGCGAGGTCTTCCGGCACGCTGCTCGTTGAGATCCAGGCCAGCGCGGGTGACTCCATGCCGCTGCTGATCGGTGCCTCCGCGACATTCAGCGTTGGATAGGCGTACGGGCCTACCTCCTCGCTGAAACGCTTCAGCGCGTCGACGGCATATTCGCCGAGCACGTCGCCGGATCCCGTCAGCTGGTAGGTGCGCACGGTCACGCCGCGCCAGGCGATGCGTCGTACGTGGTAGTCGGGACTCGCGCTGAAATTGAAGTCGCGCACGTTGCGCGCAACGAAGGTTTGGCTGTGGCCCCGCTTGGTAACCCGGTTGCCTGATGTTGCGTAGATGAGCGGCGTCTGACTGATCAGGGTGACTGTCACCCTGGGACTTGCCGCCGTGACCCAGCTCTCGCCAAAGTTCGGCGTCGCGAAGGGCTGTCGTCGGCTGAGCCATGGGATCCAGCGATAGGCCGTCAGCACGCTATCCGCCTGGCCAAGCAGCAGCTGACGCGAACCGTCAAGGGCATTGAACTGGGCCCGGTACCGGATGGTCACGTTGGTCCGATCGCCTGGCGCCAGCGCGGCCGGCAGCGGAACGACGATGGTCTGGTTCTTGGGCTCCGCGTGGACACGGGCTCCGCCCGCAGTCACCTCAAGCACCTTGGCGTCACCGGCGACGAGCGCCACGAGGTTAAAGGTCAGCCGGCCGACCGGCACGGCGGTGGTGTTTGTCACGCTGGCTGTGCTCTCAACGAGGATTGCCCCGCGCCCCCAGTAGATGCGTGCGCGGACCTTGTACGTCGCGGTGAGCGCCAGGCTGTTGGCAGGTGAAGCTGCCGCCGGCCGGTCAGCCGCAGTGACGGTTGCACCAACTGACGCGGCGAAAGCAGGCGGAGCGGCGAGCCAGGCGAAGACACCAAGAAGCGAGCACACGATCGCCAGGGTCGGCCAGCGCGGGCTACGGCGACCCACGCCAACAGAAGACCGACCGCCTCCGGCAGCGCCCGCTCCCACGGCTGGAGCGTTCGTCACGACGGGCATCCTTATCTGAGGTTGTGGCCGGCATCTTAACGCCAAAGGAAAGCCGGTTCAGGCCGATTCGACAGGCAGACCCCGAGCCAACACTTGAGCGGCATTCGCTCCCATGAAACCGGACACCTCGGTCTCACTCAGTCCGGATTCGAGCAGCGCCGCTGTCAACGAGGGCAGGCCCTCGACATCGATCAGCATGCGCAAGGCGCCGTCCATGTCCGAGCCGAGCGCAACGTGAGCCGCGCCGGCTGACTCGATCGCCAAGCGGAGCGCCCTGACGGCGGCGTCCAGGGTCGAACCGCCGAGCAGCCGCGTCGCGAGCATGATACCGACGAGACCTCCGGCCGCGCCAACGTCCGCGACCAGAGCGGAAGGAATGTTGCGCTTCGTTGCACTGATGTCTGCCAAGCCCGTATGCGACAGGACGAAAGGCCGCGCCAGCAACGGCAATGCCTGCGCGATCCCCGCCGTCGACATGTGCGCCAGGTCGACGACGATCGACTGCGCCTCCAGCTCGGCGATCACCTCCCGCCCGTAATCGGAGATCCCGCCCGAATGTCGGCCGGTCGAAGAGCCAACAAGCGCGTTGTCCATCACGTGCGCGGGCGCGAACATCCGGACCCCCTCCGCCCGCAGACGCGCGAGATTGGCGAGATCGCCCTCGAGCACGTGCCCGCCCTGGACTCCCAGCAGGATCCCGACTGGACCGCCGGGGGCCAGGCAGCGCTCGAGGTCGAGCACGGAGCGAACGATCACCAGCCCACCGTCCGACTGATCGCACCAGCCGTGGATCCGATGCAGCAGCCACTCCGCCATGGCCATGTCACGGCGAGTCACGCGGGCGGGCATGCCCAGCGACCGGTAGTGCCAGCCCGACAGCGAGCCGCGCAGGTTGGGCCAGCGGGTGGCGATCGTCAGGCCGACCACGTTGACGCCCACCGCCCGCAGCCGCGGCAGGTCGACGTGGCCGCGCCCGCCGGTCAGGAATGTGTTGCGAAAGAGCGCACTGCCCACCAGCAGGTCGACCACTGGAGCGCGCCGGATCAGATCCGCTGCAGTCGACGATGCGGGTAGTCGGCCGGGCAGAGCGGTCCGGTTGACCGCCCGATCGACGAGGCCCGACAGGATGCCCAGGGCTAGCGGCTCACTCCACTGGGACCGCGGCTGGGACGGGGTTGCCCGAGTCGCGCGCAGCGTCGAGCTGCTGGCGCAGAACGTCCACGTCGATGTCCACGCCGGTCCACAGGTTGAACGCCGCGGCCGTCTGGTGGAGCAGCATCGTGTCGCCGTTCTGCGTCTCGGTCGCACCTGCCGCCCGCGCGTCCTGCAACAGCTTGGTGTCGCGCGGCCAGTAGATGAGGTCCAGCACCAGCAGCTCGGGCGGCAGCAGCTCGGCGTTGATCGGCGAGGTCGTGGCGGGATCGGCGACGGCCGACGCGTTGACGAGCACCTTGGTCCTGGACAGCTCCGACTCGATGACGCTCTCGTGCCAGGTCATGGCACGCAGCTCCATGTGCGACGCGCTGCGACCGAAATGGCGGACCAGCGCCTCCGCCCGGTGGAGGTGGCGGTTGAAGACGATGACGCGCTGGTAGCCGGCGGTGATCAGCACATGCACGGCTGCGCGCGCGCCACCGCCCGCGCCGATGATCACCGCGTTCTTGGGCATCTTCTGGCGCCCGATCAGCTCATCGAGCGCCGCGCGGAAGCCGACCACGTCCGTGTTGTGGCCCACCAGCCGCGAGCCCTCGCGGGTGATCGTGTCGACGGCGCCGGTGGCCTGCGCGTCCTCGGTCAGCCGATCGACCATCGGCGCGACGCGCTCCTTGAAGGGGAAGGCGATGTTCGCGCCCAGGAAATCGTCGCCGCGCAGCGCCTCGATCGCGTCGGGCAGGCCGATGAGCGGCACGTCATTGGGCTCGTAGCGCGCGTCGATGCCCTTCGCGTCGAACGCTGCCTGATGAAGCGCGCTCGAGAGCGATTGGACCACTGGATGACCGATCAGAACGACCCGCTTAGGCACGGGAAACAACCCTCTAGAAAGCCCAGACAGACAGGGCGGACCGAAGCCCGATGCTATCATCGGCCCTCCGGATAGGGAGAGGTCGCATAGAGGCCTAGTGCGGCGGTTTGCTAAACCGCTAAGTGGGGTAACCTGCTTCGAGGGTTCGAATCCCTCCCTCTCCGCCAGCCGCACCAAAGCGGCAAATCGGGCGCCCGTAGCTCAGTGGATAGAGCGTTAGGTTGCGGACCTAAAGGTCGTGGGTTCGAGTCCCGCCGGGCGCGCCAACCCCTTTCGGACAGTCAGCCCATCGCGGCCGGCGGCGGCCCTTCCTCCCAGCTCGAGCGCAGCGGGACTTCCTTCAGGAACAGCACCGCGATGACCGCGATGGCGGCCGCGCCGATGCCTACCCAGAGCGCGCCGGCGAGCGCGACTGAGATGGCCTCCCGAATGCCCGCGACGATCGCGTCGATGATCGGCGCCGCCTGCGGGAATTGGGCGAGGATGGTCGCGCGGAGATCGGTGCGGGTCAGGTTGAGGGTCGACCCTCCCTGGGCGAACCCGCTCACTGCTTCCGCTGGCACGCCGGCGGCAATGAGCTGCTTCGGTACCTCGTCGGTCAGCCGACTCGCAAAGAGCGTGCTCGCGATGGTCAGGCCGATGGTGCCACCGATCTGCTGGAAGAAGGTCAGGCCGCTCGAGGCGGCTCCGATCTGATGCATGGGCACGGCGGCGCTGACGATGAGCGTGAAGACCGCGAACGCCGGGCCAATGCCGGCGCCGGCGATCGCCATCCAGATCCAGAGCACGCCGATGTCGGTGTTGGCATGGAGGTTGGTCAGCAGGTACAGGCCCACCGTGAGCGCCACCATCGAGCTCACGATAAGCAGCTTGTAGCGGTGGGTGCGGGCGACGATCTGGCCCGAAATTGTGGCGCTGATGATGAGCGCGCCCAAAAGTGGCAACAGCTGGTAGCCACTCTCCGTGGCTGTGGAGCCGTGCACCACCTGGAACCACAGCGGCAGGTAGACGATGGCAGTCAGGAAGCCGAAGGACATCAGGAACATCGCCAGCACGGAGATGGTGAATGTCCGGATGCGGAAGAGCGGCAGAACCACGATCGGCTCCTCCACGCGGCTTTCCCACCACAGGAAGACCAGGCCGAAGATGATGCCGACGAGCATCAGGCCGCCGACCCACGGATCTGTCCAGTCGGCGCTCGCCTTGTTGCTCAGGCCCACCAGGAACGGACCAATGGCCGCCGTGAACAGCGCGGCGCCGACATAGTCGATGTTGCGCGCCGCCTCGGGCCGCTTGATCGCCGGCAGCAGTCGGAAGATGACGAACAGCGAGATGAGCGCGATGGGCACGTTGACGATGAAGATCCACGGCCAGCCGAAGTTGTCGGTGATTATTCCGCCCAGGGCCGGCCCAACGATCGACGACAGCCCGAACACGGCACCAAAGAACCCGGAGTACTTGCCGCGCTCAGCCGGCGTGTAGAGGTCTGCCAGAACAGCGAATGCCAGCGGGAAGACCGCGCCGCCGCCCAGGCCCTGCAGGCCGCGGAAGAAGATGAACATCGGCATGCTCTGCGCGAAGGCCGCGCCGACCGACGCCACCAGGAACAGGCCGACGGCCCAGATGAAGATCGGACGCCGGCCGAAGAGATCGGACAGCTTGCCGTAGATCGGACCGCTGATGGTCGAGGTCAGCAGGTAGATCGTGATCGTCCAGGCATACAGCTCCTGGCCCTTCAGGTCGGAGATGATGCTCGGCAGCGCGACGCCCACGACGGTCTGGTCCAGGGCGAACATGAAGAGCGCGAGCAGGACAGCGAAGAGGATCTCGAGCTTCGCCCGCGGATCCAGGTGGTGGCTGTTGGCGTACTCGGGCGCAGCGTTAACTTCGACGGACACTCGAACTCCCTCAAATCCCTCTGCCGGCAACGGCGCAGCACCGCTCCCTGACCGGCGGACTGTACCCCTAAGCGGGCCTAGCGGCGCGCGGCGATGAACCCGATCGCGCCCTGTAAACCGCCACCCGCAGTACCGTCGAGTACGCTGCCAGGGCCAGCTGCACGAGCAAAGCCAGTGCCATCAGCACTTGGGCGACGTCGTTGGAGATCCACTGAACCAGGAACCTCGTGGAACCCGGCAGGACATCGGCGAGGTGGGCGAAATCGAACGGAAAGACTGCGAGTAGCCACGCAATCGCGACCGCGGAAAAGGGAAGTCCGCCAAGATCAAGGTCGCGTGAGAGGCTCTTGCGGCCGGCGATGATCAGGACAGATGCCGCCACGACGTAGAGCGTTGTTCCGTAGAGCAGGAGCGCCTCTGCCGGGCCAAAGGCAGAGGTGAAAAACCCGGTCGATGCCGCCTGGTGGGCGATGAAGCACGACCCGGCCAGGACAGTAACGGCGACGGTTGCGATCGAGAGGCCGCGATCCTCGTGCGGATCGGCACCCTCCACCTCCTTCGCGATGAGTTCAGAAAACCAGTTCTTGTGCACTTGAACCGCACCTCCAGATGGTCAGGCGGACCGGGCGCCGACGACCGGGTCCGGCACATGGCCTACACCTGGCCCGCCTGCCGATCCGCGCGCCGCTGCGGCGGGTTCTGGGGCGGTGACGCTCCGACCTTCAAGTTCCCTGGCCAGTCCGGGCTCTACCCGTCGAAGCAGAACCGCCTGGTTGACGGCGAGCCAGCGAAAGCCACGCTGATCGCCGGCCGTGAACCGATCGGCGACCGCCCGCATCGGGACGACCTCAGGCCGATCTACCTCGTAAGCGTGTCCTTCGTGCACGATAGTGGCCGACCCGCTGGCGAGCACGTTCCGCAGCCAGTTTGTGCGTGACCCGTACACGAGAGCGATGGCGAACCCGTCATCGGTGGCGACGGCGCCGACTGGCGTCTCGTACTCTCGACCTGATGTCCGGCCGCGATGCCGAATCACGGCGGCGTAGGCTCCGGGCGTGCCCGCCGAGCGCATCTGTCGTGGGTTGATGAGCGCCCGCTGGAGCCGGATTAGAGGGCGGAGCACGAGCGGGGACTTAGCTCGCATCCCCATCACGTAAGCGAACCCGATGGCACCGATGGC
>DATBRX010000184.1:0-4928 GCA_036560085.1 Candidatus Limnocylindrales bacterium | reverse complement strand
GCCGGTGCGCAAGACAGAGATCGTCGGCGGCTACAGCCTGGGCTTCTCGATCTTCGCCACGATCCAGGTCGCGCTGATCCTGCTGTTCGTCCTGGGCACGATCAACCTCGATCTGCCCGATCCGTTGCCCGACATCAATTTCGGCCTGGGCGTGCCCATCGCGGGTTCGCCCGTCCTCGCGTTCGTGATCACGCTGCTGCTCGCGCTGGCGGCAGTCAACCTGGGCATATTCCTTTCGACCTTTGCGCGGACCGAGTTCCAGATCCTGCAGTTCATCCCGCTCGTCGTGGTCCCCCAGGCGCTGCTCGCGGGGATCATCTGGCCGGTCGAGTCGCTCCCCGGACTCCTCCAGCCCATAGCCCGGCTGATGCCGATGACCTATGGCATCGACGGGCTGCGCGAGGTGCTGATCAAGGGCAGTGGGCTGGCTGCCAGCGCCGTGCAGTTGGACATCGCTGTGCTCGCGGGCATGGCGCTCGTCCTCGCGCTCGCGGCCAGCCTGACGATCAGACGAGAAGTCGCCTAGGCCCCATTCGCCAGTTCGACAGTCTTGTCGACGATCGCGCGCAGGACCGGCGGCACCTTCGCCGGTGCGATGCCCACGAACAGGCGCCAGGCGTTGAGCACCTTCTCGTCGTGGTCGTGGATTCCGGCCACGCCCTCGAAATCAGGATCGAGCACGAACACCGGCGCCTTGCCGACGGCGCGCTTGATCAGCCGATTCTCGCGCTCGCCCGGCCGGCCGCGATCCGAATCGAAGACGACGACGTGGGGAATACCGAGCTCTGCGAGAAGCCGCGCCACGAGCGGGATGTTGCCCTTGCCGCCGACCTGCACGACGGAGATGCCCAGCGCATCCGGGTGGTGGCCCAGTCGCCGGAAGATCAGCGGCAGCGCGATTGCCTCTGTCTGGCCTTCGACCAGCACCACGGCCGACGCAAAGAACATCTCCGTGCGCTCATGGGCGAACTCGGCCTGCAGGCGCACGCGCTGCTCGTCGTCCAACGTGCCGGCCGGCGCGCGGCGCACATTCATCCGCCCGGCGTGCACGTCGAGGCGCACGATCTCGTGGTAGTCAACCGCGTCGAGCATGGCCGGTGAGCGGGTCGAGTAGATGACCTGGTTGCGCTCGGCGTAGCGGTGCAGCAGGTTGTAGAAGTGGCGCTGCTGGTGGACCGTCAGCATCAGCTCCGGCTCCTCGATGAGCAGCACCTCGCCTTCGACCCCGGATAGGCGCCGCTCCGCGATCGCCGCGACCATCGCCTCAGCCGCGGCGGCGTCGCTGTCGAACGCGTGGTGCGGCTCGTCGGGCGAGGGGAGACGGTCGTGCGCCGTGAGGAAGACGACCTGCGGCAGTGGGGCCTGCGGCATGGTGTCGGCGGCACGCTCGACCTTGCGCCGCTGCCCGCCGTCAGTCGCGAGCAGCTCGGCGCGGACCGTGGGCACCGGCGCCTGGCCGACACTCGCCGGCGAACCCGACAGCAGCCACGACACCGCGCGCAGCAGGCTCGACTTGCCGCTGGCGCGCGGCCCGATCAATGCCGTCACCGGCTGCAGTGCCAGATCGATATCGGGCAGGCCGGGCACATCGTGAGTGGCGATCGACGCGAGGCGCATGGCCGTCATCGTCGGCAGAGTAGCCGGGGCAACGATTGGTCGGTGCCCTGCAACCGCCCTAACTCGCACTCACCGACGTTGACCGCCCGCAACACCCCTCGTACCGCTCAGGTGGTTCCCAAAGTACGGCTTGGCGCATGCCCTCCCGAACGGGAGCATTCGACCCAACACCGCACACGAGGGCAACGATGGCATCTATGGGAGTCCATGAGCTGGGGCCGATGCTGACGGCCAGTGAAGTAGCGAGCCTGCTTCACCTGCACGTCAATACGGTCAAGCGCCTGGGCGACCGCGGCGAGCTGCCGTTCTTCCGCGTCTGCAAGCGGGGCGACCGCCGCTTCCGTCTTGACGACGTGATGCAGTTCCTGGCGCGCAACCGCTAAGTCCCGTCGCCTCCAACTCAATAGCGAATCGCGGAACCGCCGGTACCGGCGGTTCTCTATTGTTGGCCCGATGGAACCGACCGACGGCCCGCTCACCTTCGAAGAGCTCCAGCTGGCTACGCGCAACCGCGGCATGCCCCTGGAAGCACTGCGCTACGACATCACGCCGGTCGGTCTGCATTACCTGCTCATCCACTTCGACATCCCGCAGATCGATGCTGACAAATGGCGCCTGGCGATCAGCGGCTTCAACGCCCCGCTCGAATTGACCTACGACGAGATACGCGCCTTGCCACGCACGACGGTGCCGGTCACCCTGGAGTGCGCCGGCAATGGCCGCGCGCGGCTAAGTCCGCGGCCGCTCAGCAACCCGTGGCTGAACGAGGCAATCGGCACGGCGGAGTGGTCGGGCACGAGCCTGTGGCCCATCCTCGAGCGAGCGGGAGTACCGGACGACGCGGTGGAGATCGTATTCAGGGGCGCCGATCCGGGGATCCAGGGCGGCGTCGAGCACTTCTACGAACGCAGCCTGACGCTGGCGGAGGCCAAGCGCCCGGAGGTGATCCTCGCGTACGAGATGAACGGCCGGCCCCTGGAGCCGCAGCATGGCTTCCCGCTCAGGCTGATAGTGCCGGGCTGGTACGGCATGACGAGCGTCAAGTGGCTCAGCTCAATCCGGACGGTCGGCGTCCCATTCACGGGCTACCAGCAGACGCCGGCGTACCATTTCACGGAGGGCGCCGACGATGAAGGCGAGCCGGTGCAACGCATCCGACCGCGCGCCCTGATGGTGCCGCCGGGCGTGCCCGATTACTTCAGCCGCCACCGGTTCGTCGATGCGGGCCGGGTCACAATCTTCGGCCGGGCGTGGTCCGGCTCGGCGGAGGTCACCAGGGTCGAAGTCGGGGTCGATGGCGTTTGGTCGGAGGCGACGCTGGGTGAATCGGTGGGCCAGTTCGCCTGGCGATCGTGGACCTTCGCGTGGGACGCCACGCCCGGCGAACACGTCCTTTCATGCCGCGCGACCGACGCGACGGGCGCGGTGCAGCCGATTGACCAACCCTGGAACTACCAGGGAATGGGCAACAACAGCGTCCAGACGGTTGCAGCGACGGTCCGCTAGCACCCGGCCGGCTACGCGGCCTGGCAGAGCCCTACTGGACGGTGACCGTTCCGAACATGTACTGCGGATAGATCCTGCACACGTACGTGAAGACGCCCGGCGTGTCGAAGGTCACCGAAACCGACCCGTTGACGAGCACATACTGGCAATCCGGGCCATCGGCAAACGTGATCGTATGGCCGAAGGCCGAGTCATTGAACCAGGTGATGGAGCCGCCAACGGGGACGGTGAAATCGCTGGGCACCATGTCGTGGCTACCGGTGATGTGGGATTCCTGTGCGCCCTCGATGGGGCCCACCGTGCACTTCTCGGCGGCAGCTTCACCGTTTGGCGTGATTGCCGCCGTGGGGCCGGTGGTCTGCGCCGGAGTTGGTCCTCCGGGTGTGTCTCCGCCGCCGCCGCAGGCGGTGGCAAACACAAGGACGAAGGCGGCGGCCATGACGGCCAAAGGTCGATTCCTCAAGGCATCCCTCTCAGTGTCGGAGGACCGACTCAGACTGCGTGACCCCGCTACAACCTAGCGAAAATACGCCGCCACCGCTAGTGGCTGGCCGCAATCGCCACAATACGCGCATGACCATCGACTTGTCGTTGAGCGACGAGAACAAGCTCGTCCAGCAGAGCGTCCGCGATTTTGCCGCAAACGAGATCGAGCCGCACGTCCGCGAGTGGGACGCGAAGCACGAGGTCCATCGCGAGGTCTTCGCGCGCATGGGTGAGCTGGGCTTCCTAGGCGCGCCGATCCCCGAGGAATACGGCGGCGCTGGGATGGACTACGTCTCGCTGGGGATCCTGTGCGAGGAGCTCGAGCGCGCGGACACGGCGTTCCGCGTGGTGATGAGCGTCCACGTGGGTCTCAACTCGCTGACCCTGCTGCAGTGGGGCAGTGACGACCAGAAGCAGCGGTTCCTCGTGCCCCAGGCGCGTGGCGAGAAGCTGGCGACGTTCGGCCTGACCGAGCCGGGCGTCGGCACGGACGCGGCGTCGTTGGCGACCACCGCCCGACGCGCTGGCGACGAGTATGTGCTCAACGGCAGCAAGATGTGGATCTCGCTCGCCGACGTGGCCGACCACTTCCTCGTCTTCGCGACGGTGGATCGCGGAAGGTCGCACAAGGGCATCACCGCGTTCATCGTGGAGCGCGGCATGCCCGGCTTCACGACCGGCTCGATCGAGGGCAAGCTGGGCATCTGGGCGGGTAACACCGGCGAGCTGGCGTTCAACGAGGTGCGCGTCCCGGTGGCGAACCGCGTTGGCGAGGAGGGCGAGGGCTTCACGATCGCCATGAGCGCCATCGACCAGGGCCGCTTCACGGTCGCGTCGGGCGCCGTCGGCCTGGCGCAGGCGTGCCTCGACGCGTCGGTGAAGTACGCGCACGAGCGCAAGACGTTCGGCCAGGAGATTGGCCGGCACCAGCTGGTGCAGCAGATGCTGGCGAAGATGAGCGTCGGTATCGAGGCCGGGCGGCTGCTGTGCCACCAGGTCGCGTGGCTCAAGAACCGCGGGCTGCGCAACACGCGCGAGACGTCCATGGCCAAGTGGTTCTGCACGGACCATGCCGTGGCCAGCGCGCTCGACGCGATCCAGGTCCACGGGGCGTACGGCTACTCCGACGAGTACCCGGTGGCGCGCTACCTGCGCAACTCCAAGGCCGCGGTCATCTACGAGGGCACCTCGCAGCTGCACACCCTCATCCAGGCCGACTACCTGATGGGCTATCGCGAGGACAAGCCCTTGCGCTGCCCGCCGCTGCCCGCGCCGGGCTACGAACGAGGCTGACCGGGCAAGGTCCGACCAGCGCGGAG
>DATBRX010000183.1:0-4522 GCA_036560085.1 Candidatus Limnocylindrales bacterium | reverse complement strand
AACACGCTCGAGTTCGACCCGCAGATCCTCAAGCGCTACGTCAACTTCATGAACAACCCCGACGAGCGCACGGCCGTTGATCAGTTCGGCAAGGGCGACAAGTACTTCGGCGTCGCGACCCTGATGGCGACGATGCCCGGGTTACCGATGTTCGGCCACGGCCAGGTCGAGGGCTTTGCCGAGCGCTACGGCATGGAGTACCGCCGCGCCTACCTAGATGAGACGCCCGATCCCGAGCTGGTCGCTCGCCACGAGCGCGAGATCTTCCCGCTGCTGCACCGGCGCTGGCTGTTCGCCGAAGTCGGCGACTTCGCCCTGTACGACTTCGTGGACATCGATGGCAACGTGAACGAGGACGTCTTCGCGTACTCGAACATGCGTGGCGGCGAGCGCTCGCTCGTCGTCTACCACAACAAGTACGCCGAGACGCGTGGCTGGATCAAGACCGCGGTCGTTACCGCGAAGACGCTGCGCGAGTCGCTGGCACTGCCTGCCGGCGAAACCGATTTCGTGCTCCTGCGCGACAGCCGCGGCGGACTCGAGTACCTGCGCTCCGCGCGCGAGCTGGCCGAGAAGGGTCTCTACGTGGAGCTCCACGCGTACGAGACGCAGGCCTTCCTGGAGATGCGTGAGCTGTCCGACGCCGATGGCGGCTGGGCGCGCCTCGCCCTGGAGCTTGGTGGCAGGGGAGTCCCAAGCATTGGCGAGGCGCTGCGCGAGCTGGAGATGGCGCCGTTCCACGTCGCGCTGCGGACCGACGACGCGACGGCGGCCGTTCGCCAGGCGGCGGCGCTGATCGGTCGCGAGCCACCCGCCGGCATCAGTGCCGACGGGGCGGCGCGCGCGGTCGATGAATATCTGCTCAAGGAGCGACCCGACCTCGCGCGCGGTCGCTGGATCTACGAGTGGCACCTCGAGGATGTCGTGCCCGACGCGGACCTGACCGCGTTGCGACTCGACCTTGCGGCGCGCCAGGCGCGGAAAGAGGACGGCGCCTCGCCGCACACCCTGCTGAAGGACGATCGCTTCCGACGGCTGATCGGTGTAAACGAGGCCGACGGCGTGACGTGGTTCAACAAGGAAGACTTCGAGCGCGTCGTGACGGCGCTTGTGCTGCCACGCGTCGGTGACCTCGTCGCGGCCGCCGCGAAGTCGGGCTACAAGCTCGACGAGCTGGCCAAGCTGGTCGCGGAGCCGCCGCCGTGGGCGTCCACGCGCCCGCCGCGGCCCGCGCCGCGCGGTGGCCGATCGGCGAACACGCGCGACCAATCCATGCCCCCGCGACCTCAGCAGAAGGCCACAACACCGCCCAAGTCGCGGCCCGCCCGCGCCACGCGCACGAAGGAAAAGTGACGAAGGCTCAGGGCGCGATGCCTGACGACGGTCGGCGGCGGGTCGTCATCGAGAACGTGGCGCCGCAGATCGATGGCGGCCGATTCCCGGTCAAGCGCATCGTCGGCGACACGCTGGTCGTCGAGGCGGACGTTTTTGCCGACGGGCACGACGAGGTTTCAGCCTTGGTGTACTTCCAGCCGCCCGACGATGGCCAGGGCCGCCCCGGCTTGATAGCCAAACCCATGGAAGCGCTCGGTAACGACCGCTGGCGTTCTACGCTGTATCTCGAGACGCCGGGCCGCTACGAGTTCTATGTGGAAGGCACTGTCGACCACTACACGACCTGGCAGCACGACCTCGAGAAGAAGATCGCGGCCGGACAGGACGTGACTGTCGATCGGCTGATTGGTGAGCAGATCCTCGCGCGCAGCGGCGAGGCCGACGTACTGGCTTCACGAACGCGAAGCGATACCTACGCCGTCACGGTGGATCCGCCGCGCGCCGGCTTCTCCGCCTGGTACGAGCTGTTCCCACGCTCGGCGTCGCCCGACCCCAAGCGTCATGGCACCTTCAAAGATGTCGTGGCGCGGCTCGACTACGTCAGCGGGCTGGGCTTCAACGTGCTCTACCTGCCCCCGATCCATCCCATCGGTCGGCAGTTCCGGAAAGGCCCCAACAACACCGCATCCAGCAACCCGGCCGATCCCGGTGTGGCGTGGGCAATCGGTGGTCCCGAAGGCGGGCACACCGCTGTCAACCCGGATCTGGGCACGCTCGACGATTTCGACGCGCTCGTCGCCACGGCACGCGCAAAGGACATCGATATCGCGCTCGACATCGCGTTCCAGGCTTCGCCCGACCATCCCTGGGTCACCGAGCACCCGGAGTGGTTTCGCAAGCGACCCGACGGGACCATCCAATACGCGGAAAACCCGCCCAAGAAATACCAGGACATCTACCCATTCGACTTCGAGAGCAGCGACTGGCGCGGGCTCTGGCAGGCGCTCAATGACGTGTTCCGGTTCTGGATCGGCCACGGCGTGACCACGTTCCGCGTCGACAACCCGCACACCAAGGCGTTCGCGTTCTGGGAGTGGTGCATCGCCGACATCAAGCGCGACCACCCGGAGGCGATCTTCCTCGCAGAGGCATTCACCCGGCCCAGGCCGATGCATCGGCTGGCCAAGCTCGGGTTCTCGCAGTCGTACACCTACTTCACATGGCGCAACACCGCGGCCGAGCTGCGCACTTACATGACCGAGCTCACTGCTCTGCCCGCGGCCGATTACTTCCGCCCGAACTTCTGGCCGAACACGCCGGACATCCTGCATGCCGACCTGCAGCACGGTGGCCGCGCGGCGTTCATGGCGCGCGTCGTCCTTGCCGCCACCCTGTCTTCCAATTACGGCATCTACGGCCCGCCGTACGAGCTGATGGAGGCCGTGCCGCGCGAGGCGGGCTCAGAGGAATACCTCGATTCGGAGAAGTATCAACAGCGCACGTGGGACCTGGCGCGCGCCGATTCGCTCGCGCCGCTGATCACCGCGCTCAACGCTGCGCGGCGCGACCATCCGGCGCTCCAGTCCAACGAGCGACTCGTCTTCCATGACATCAACAGCGACTGGCTGCTCGCGTACTCGAAGACGTCCGCCGACGGGCGCGACGTCATCCTCGCGGTGGTCAACATGGACTACCACGCGACCCGCGCCGGCACACTCGTGCTCGATCTAGAGGCGCTGGGTCTGGCGGCTGACTCATCCTTTGAGGCGCACGACCTCCTCGACGGCGCGACCTACACCTGGCGCGGCGCGCGCAACTGGGTCTCGCTCGATCCGGAGGTCCGCGCCGCGCACCTCCTGTTACTGCGCCGCCCATGAGCGGCGATCCCACCTGGTACAAGGACGCGGTCATCTACGAGCTGCACGTGCGCTCGTTCGCCGACAGCACTGGCGATGGCATCGGTGACTTCCCCGGGCTGACGAGCCGCCTCGACTATCTGGCGGACCTGGGCGTGACCGCGCTCTGGCTGCTGCCGTTCTATCCGTCGCCCGGCCGGGACGATGGCTACGACATCGCCGACTACTCCGGCGTCAACCCCGACTACGGCACCCTGCGCGACGTCAAGACCTTCATCCGCGCGGCCCACGAGCGTGGCCTGAAAGTCATCACCGAGCTCGTGTGCAACCACACGAGCGACCAGCACCCATGGTTCCAGCGCGCCCGCCGCGCCCCGGCCGGCAGCGCGGCGCGCGACTACTACGTCTGGAGCGACACGCCGGACCGCTACCCCGACGTGCGGATCATCTTCAAGGACTTCGAGCGCTCGAACTGGACGTTCGACGACGAGGCGAACGCCTACTACTGGCACCGCTTCTATCACCACCAGCCCGACCTGAACTTCGACAACCCCAAGGTCCGCAACGAGATCAAGAAGGCGCTCGACTTCTGGCTCGACCTGGGGGTGGACGGCCTGCGCCTCGACGCGGTCCCGTACCTGTACGAGCGCGACGGCACCAATGGCGAGAACCTGCCCGAGACGCACGCGTTCCTGCGCGAGCTGCGCGCCCACGTCGACGCCAACTACCAGGACCGGATGCTCCTGGCGGAGGCCAACCAGTGGCCGGAGGATGCGGTCGCGTATTTCGGCCAGGGCGACGAGTGCCACATGTGCTTCCACTTCCCGGTCATGCCGCGGCTCTACATGTCGCTGCGCCAGGAAGACCGCTTCCCGCTGTACGACATCCTCGACCAGACGCCGGCCATCCCGGACAACGCGCAATGGGCGCTCTTCCTGCGCAACCACGACGAGCTGACGCTCGAGATGGTCACCGACGAGGAACGCGACTACATGTATCGCGCCTACGCCGCGGATCCGCAGATGCGCATCAACCTGGGCATCCGGCGCCGCCTGGCGCCGTTGCTCGGCAACAACCGCCGCCGGATCGAGCTGCTCAACGGGCTGCTCTTCGCCCTGCCCGGCACGCCGGTCCTCTACTACGGCGACGAGATCGGCATGGGCGACAACGTGTACCTGGGCGATCGCAACGGCGTGCGCACGCCCATGCAGTGGAGCGCCGATCGCAACGCCGGCTTCAGCGATGCCAACCGGCAGCGTCTCTTCCTGCCGGTGATCACCGACCCCGAGTACAGCTACGAGGCAATCAACGTCGACGCCCAGCAGGCCAAC
>DATBRX010000182.1:0-3655 GCA_036560085.1 Candidatus Limnocylindrales bacterium | reverse complement strand
CCTGATGCAGATCTCGACGGCAGTCATCCTGATCCTGGCCGCCAACACGGCGTTTGCCGACTTCCCGCGGCTGTCATCGTTCCTCGCCCGCGACGGTTTCCTGCCGCGCATCTTCCAGTTCCGCGGCGAGCGGCTGGCCTTCAACAGCGGCATCCTCGTGCTGGCCGGCGTGGCCGTCGTCCTCATGGTCGCCTTTGGCGGCAGCGTCACGGCGCTGATCCCGCTCTACACGGTGGGTGTCTTCATCGCCTTCACCCTGAGCCAGGCGGGCATGGTCCGGCGCTGGCACAAGCTGCGCCACGAACAGTCGGGCTGGCGGAAGCGGGCGATCATCAACGGCATCGGCGCGGCGACGACTGGCGTTGTCGCCATCGAGGTAGCCGCGACCAAGCTGGTCCACGGCGCCTGGATCGTGCTGGTCCTCATCCCCGCGCTCATCGCCGTGATGCTGTTCATCAAGCGCCAGTACGCGTCCACAGCGGCACAGCTCGCGGTGCGCAAGGACATCCACCTGCCCGGCCCGCACCGCCAGGAAAGGGTGATCGTGCCTGTGCCCGGCATCAACCGCGCCGTGGTACACGCGCTGAACGTCGGCCGCTCAATCGCCGATGACGTACTCGCTGTGCTGGTTACCGATTCACCCGACGAAGGAGCCGCAGTCAGGGAGCAGTGGGAAGCGCAGCTGCCGGAAGTGCCACTGGTCGTGGTCGAGTCGCCCTACCGCGCCATCGTCGGGCCGATCCTGGCCTATCTCGACGTGCTCGACCAGATGGTGCACGACGAGCGCGAGGCGCCCATCACATTCGTGGTGATCCCCGAATTCGTGGCGCGCTCGTGGTGGGAGCGGATCCTCTACAACCAGTCGGCCAACCGGTTGCGCCGCGCCCTGCTGGGCCGGCCACACACCGTGGTCGTCAACGTGCCCTACCGGCGCGAGCAGCCGAACGGCAACGGCCACGCCGCCGCCGACTGATCAGTATCCGCCGACTCAGTAGCCGCGGGCGATCAGCTTCTCGCGCATCGCGCGCGCCGCGAGGGCGCGGTGGGACACGCGGTTCTTGTCTTCGGCGCTTAGCTGGCCCACGGTGCGGCCGCCCGGCTTTTCCGTGAGCGGCTCGAAGATTGGGTCGTAGCCAAAGCCGCCCTTGCCGCGGGGCGCGAATGCCACACGGCCCTCGAAAACGCCGCGCGTTGTCTCCGTGAGGGCGCCGTCCTCAACCAGCACGAGCACGCACTGGTAGCGGGCCGTTCGCTCGTCAGGCCCGAAGAAGCCGCTCAACTCGCCGAGCAGCTTGCGATTGTTCCTTTCGTCGGTCGCGTCCGCGCCGGCATAGCGCCGCGTCTTGACGCCCGGCCGGCCGCCGAGCGCGTCGACTTCTATGCCCGAGTCGTCGGCTAGCGTGGGCAGCCCCGAGGCGGCAGCGTAGTGCCGGGCCTTCAGTCGGGCGTTGTCCTCGAAGGTCGACCCGGTCTCGTCGACATCGTCGGGGATTTCGAGATCGGCCAGCGACACGAGGTCGGTGTTGGGCAGATCAAGCAGAGCGGAGAGCTCGGCGAACTTGTGCTGCGACCCCGTCGCCAGGAGCAGCCGGCGGCGCTCAGGCATCCCGGCAGATGTGCTGCTCTGTCAACCGTAAGCGCGTCGCGGCCCGATTCGAGGGGCCGGCGCGGCGAGAAAGTGCTCTGTGCGAGCGTGGCGGACCGCCGGTCAGGAGCCCCGCGCGGCCGGCGGGTGGCTCAAAGATGACCAGCGAGGACAAATGCCGGGAAGCGAGCCCGGTGACCGCGACACTCACTCCAGGCCGAGCACCGTGCGCTGCATCTTGAACAGCTGCTGCAGTCCGCTGTCGGCGAGCTCGAGCAGGCGGTCCATCTGCGCGCGGTCGAACGGCTTGCCCTCTGCCGTCCCCTGGACCTCCACGTAAGCGCCACCGCTCGTGCCGACGACGTTGAAGTCGACCTCCGCGTGCGAGTCCTCCGAGTAGTCGAGATCGAGCAGCGGCAGGGCATCGACGATGCCCACGCTGACCGCGGCGACCTGGCCGGCCAGCGCGCCCTCCGCGCCGATCTTGCGCAGCGCGAGCACCAGCGCGACGTAGCCGCCGGTGATGGAGGCGGTGCGCGTGCCGCCGTCCGCCTGGAGGACGTCGCAGTCGATGGTGATCGTGCGGTCGCCGACCTTCGTGGTGTCGACCACGCCGCGCAGAGCCCGGCCTATCAGGCGCTGGATCTCCATCGTCCGGCCGCCCTGACGACCTTTGCTGGCTTCGCGCTGCGTGCGCTCCGCGGTCGCACGCGGCAGCATCTGGTACTCGGCCGTGACCCAGCCCTCGCCCTTGCCGCGCAGGTGCGGCGGGACGCGATCCTCGACCGATGCCGCGCACAGCACGCGCGTGTCGCCCATCTCGATGATGCACGAGCCCTCGGCCCACTTCTGGGCGTCGAGCATGAACTTCACCTTGCGCATCTGCGTGGGCGACCGACCATCCGCGCGGAACTGACCTCCCCCGATGCTCACGCCGCACCCACCTTGCTATCGCGCTTGGCCTGCTGCCACAGCTCATCGAGCTCGTCGAGCGTCAACTGCCTGAGGTCGACGCCGCGTTCGGCGGCGATGCGCTCGACACCGGCGAAGCGCATGGCGAACTTGGCACTGGCAGCCCGCAGGGCGGCCTCGGAATCGATGCCCAGCTTGCGCGCCATGTTGACCAGGACGAGCAGCAGGTCGCCAAACTCCTCGCGCCGCTCGCGGTCGTCGCGCGCGATGATGATCTCCGCGGCCTCTTCCTTGACCTTGTCGAGCACGCCCTCGAGCGACGGCCAGTCGTAGCCGAGCAGCGCCGCGCGCTCCTGCATCTCCTGCGCGTACGCCAGCGCCGGCAAGGACCGCGCCAATCCGGCGAAAGCCTCCGGCATGTTCTGGTCACGGGCCACCGATTCAGCGCCCGCTGCCGATCGCTCCGCGCGCTCGCCGGCTTTGATCTGCTCCCAGTTGCGCAGCACCTCGCTCGCGCTGCTGGCGACGGCATCGCCGAACACGTGCGGATGGCGGCGCACGATCTTGGCCACGACCGCGCGATGCACGTCAGCCATGTCGAAGACGCCATCCTCCGCGCCGTAGTGCGCGTGCAGCACGATCTGCAATAGGAGGTCACCTAGCTCTTCGGCGAGCTGCGGCGTCGATCCGCCCTCGAGCGCGTCGTAGACCTCGTACGTCTCCTCGAGCAGGAACTTGCGCAGGCTCATGTGGTCCTGCTCGCGGTCCCACGGACAGCCGTCGGGCGCGCGCAGCCGCGCGACCAGCCACGGCAGCGCGTAGGGGCTCGCGACGTTGGCGAGCGGCTCGAGCGCCGGCACGTACCACGTCCCTGCGCTCAGCGCCTCGTCGGTGACCGTGCCGACGCTGGCTGGAACCCCGTCCGGCAGGGGGTGAAGCAGGTGATCGGCCGGATAGAGCGCCTGCAAGAGCACCGCTGGCGATGCGCCGTGCGCCGCGCGACCCGGGATAGGCGGCGCAGCATCGGCCAAGCCAGGAACAATGACCAGCGCCATGCCCGGGTCGAACGGCCGCGCCACGAGAGCACTGGTCGAGAGCAGCTGCAACCCGTCCGCGGCAGTCACGCCGAAGCGCGCCTCAACCTGGTCGAGCAGCTCA
>DATBRX010000181.1:0-21340 GCA_036560085.1 Candidatus Limnocylindrales bacterium | reverse complement strand
AACAAGCCCGGGGCCGGCCGCGCGGCGTATGACGCCGGCCATATCCTCAAGGCCATCTTCGTCGATCTCGACGATGACCTGAGCGACCTCGACGGCTATGGCGCGCCGGGCCGCCATCCGCTCCCCACCGCCGACGCGTTTCGAGAGCGGATGGAGGAACTGGGCATCGGCAGCGATTCGTTGGTCGTGGCGTACGACGATGTCGGCGGCGCGATCGCGGCGCGGCTGTGGTGGATGCTCGACAACCTGGGCCATCGCGGCGGCGTGGCGGTGCTCGACGGCGGGATCAAGGCGTGGGTCGCGCAGGGCATGGCGCTCAGCACAGACGAGCCGCACTACGACAGGGCGCGCCTCGAGCTGGCCGATCACTGGACCAACGTGATCGCGCGCGAGGAGCTGGCCGTGCGTCTCGGCAGCGTCACACTGCTCGACGCGCGGGCGCGCGAACGCTACCGCGGCGAGGTCGAGCCGATCGACCCCATTCCGGGTCACATTCCGACGGCCATCTCGGCCCCGACCATGGACAACGTCGACGGCGCCGGGTATTTCCTCGATCAGCCCGCCCTTATCGCGCGCTTCGCTGGCCTTGTAGCCGATGACCGACCAACGGTGAATTACTGCGGCAGCGGCACCAACGCCTGCCACAATGCGCTGGCGATGCGCCTGGCCGGACTGCCCGATCCAATCCTCTACGTCGGTTCGTACAGCGACTGGTCGCGCTCGGGCATGGCGACCGAGCCTTCCAGGGAGGGCAAGTGAACGACCAGGGCGCCAGGCCGGTACCCATCCTGCGCGGCGAGCACGTCTATCTCCGCCCGGCCGAACGCGCGGACGTGCCCAGCTTCGTGCGCTGGCTCAACGACGCCGAGACGACGTCATTCCTGAACATGCGCGCGCCGATGAGCGTGGCCATGGAGGAAAAGTGGTTCGAGGGCATGGTCGAGCGCCAGGGCAAGGACCACTACCACTACGTCATCTGCCTGCTCAAGAACGATCAGCCGATCGGCAGCCTGAGCCTGTTCGCGGTCGACTACATCAACGGCAACGCGGGCATCGGCATATCGATCGGCGAGAAGACGCTGTGGGGCAAGGGCTACGGCACCGACGCGATGAATGCGCTGGTGGACTTCGGCTTCGGCATGCTCCGCCTGGAGCGGATGTGGCTGGAGGTGTACGTCTTCAATAAGCGTGCCCGACGCTCGTACGACAAGTCGGGCTTCGTACTCGAAGGCGTCGAGCGCCATGGTGTCTTCAAGCAGGGCCGATACCTCGACGTCGAGATGATGTCGATCCTGCGCGACGAGTGGGCCGCGCTCCCGCGCAAGAAGGCGTGGGACCTGAACTCGTGAGCCAGCGCCGGCCGCGTTCGTGGCAGGAGATGCGCGAGCAGGAGATCAAGTGGCTGATCGAGCGCACCGGCGATGGTCTCGAGACGTGGAACGCGCGCGTGCGCGAGAGCGGCAAGACTGACGAGGCCGGCCTCCGGGCGTGGTTGTCGGAGAAAGGTGTCACGGGCTACCCAGCGATGCTGCTGGTGATGGAGCGCTTCGGCTATCCCGAATACCTGCAGACGAGCGCCGAGGACCTGATCGACAACCAATACGCCGGCCGGCCGGCCACGCGACCCATCTACGACGCGCTGCTGGCGTTACTGCCGGACGTGGGCGAGATAGAGGTACAGGCGCGCAAGACGTATGTCGCATTCCTGACCCCCAAGCGGACGTTTGCCGCCCTGGTGCCAGCCACGAAGACGCGCTCTGACCTGGGCCTCCGACTACCCGCAACGCAGCCTGCCACGGGCACGCTGGAGGCGGCGAAGAACTTCCCGCAGAGCTCGGTCACGCACAAGATCGGCCTCGCCAGCGCCGACGACATTGATGACGAGGTGGTCGGCTGGATCAAACGCTCTTATGCGGAGAACATCTGATGCCCGTCTCGGTCCAGGCCTCACGGCAGGTCGCAGAGCCCATGGAGATCCTGCGTCGCACGCCCGACGTGCTGCGGGCACTGCTCGCCGGATTGCCCGACACGTGGACCGATACCCCGGACACCCCTGATGGCTGGCGGCCGCGAGACGTCGTGGGTCATCTCATCACCGGCGAGCTGAGCGATTGGCTGGCGCGCACGAAGCGCATCCTCGAAGACGGGACGAGCCGAGAGTTCGATCGCTTCGATCGGGTCGCGATGCTCGAGCGCGACCGCGGCGCGTCGCTGGATGAGCTGCTCGATCGATTCGCCGCGCTGCGCGCGCAGAACCTGGCCGAGTTCGCCGCGCTGGTCAGTGATGACGACCTTGGGAAACTTGGGCTGCACCCATCGCTCGGTGAGGTGACGCTGGACAATCTCTTGAACACGTGGGCCGTGCACGACCTGGACCACATCGGCCAGATCTTTGCCGGACTCGCCGGCTCGCACGACGCCGACGTCGGGCCGTGGAAGGTTTACCTGGGAATGCTCCTGCGCCGGACCGATCCGTCAGCCGTTCCGGGCTAGCGCGGCTTCCCGGCCCGGAGTGTCGCGATCGATTTCTCGATCCTGCGCCGGCGTGTCTCGGGGTTCTTGGTGCCCGTCACCTGGGACACGTGGTAGCCCTTGAGGCTGTTCGACAGCTTTTCGAACGTGGCCCTCGCTTGGGTGTCGGCGTCGAGGGCAGCCTGGAAGTCGGCCGGTAGCTCGACCGTTCGTGGTTCGGTGTCGAGCTCGATCTGGACCTCGATCGGATCACCACCTTTGAGGCCGCTCGCGGCCCGATGGTCGGCGCTGAAGCCGACCATGTAGGCGCCGCTGACGGTCGCGACCGTGCTGCGATAGCGGTAGCCGTTGACCGACAACTTGACCGGCGGCTTCTTGCCGGCACCAAGGGCAGCGAGAACCTCGTCGGGTATCTCGATCCCGGTCGCTGTGCTGCCCTCAGCCTGCTTGAGCGTCGTCTTGAACTTCATGGCGTGATGATCGCCGACCCGCCGGGATTCTTCCCGGCCGCGAGGGCGCGCAACGCATCGATCGATCGAACCGGGAATTGCGCAGCCAACTGCTCGACGAACTCTCGGCGGAATAACCGTGCCTGACGCGTATCGGGCAGCAGCAGGGTGACGCCATCCACCAGGCCGTCCTTCTGCTTGAGGGTGAGGCGGCGCAACGCGGCCTGACCGTCGATCGGGTTCATCTCGCACTCGACGCCGTAGCGCCAGCCGTCGCCTCGGATCATCGCGTCCCAGGCGCGCTGGTCGCCCGGATTGGGCAGCGGCACCTCCAGCGCCCAGCCCAGTGCTGGGTTGATGTGTCCGTGGAGCAACATCAGCAGTCGGTTGTGACGTGCATCGCGGAGCGGGTTCGCACCGGGATAGGCACGCGCGGTCAGGTCGAGTCCGACGATCGTGCACAGCCGTGCCAGGGTGAGGAGCGAAACCCACTCAGCTCGTGCTCGCTCGATGCGTGAAACCTCCACACCCGAGACGCCTGCGGCGCGGGCGACGGCTTCGAGGCTCAGGCCGGCACGCTGCCTGGCAAGCCGGATCTCGCCGCCGATCGTCGACACCAAGGTGCGACCGCGCGCCGTTCCTCGATCGACAGCGCGTTGCTTGGCAACCATTCACTGCATGTTGGACAGAAGCACTTGGCCAAGAATTGACCAGGCCTTACCGGCTGCTTACGTGGCACGTTCGAATGCGCCGGCCGCCCGAGGCATTCTGGTCAATCCTGTCGCGCAACGTTCGGAATCACCGGAATTTGAGCCAAGCCAAGGCCGAACCAGGCTCTTGGCGGCGGTTTTCGGCTTATTCGAACGTGGGGCGTTAGTGCGCCGCGAGCGGGGCGGGCTACTCCAGGTAGTCCTTCAGCTTGCGCGAGCGCGACGGGTGGCGCAGCTTGCGCAGCGCCTTGGCCTCGATCTGGCGGATGCGCTCGCGGGTCACGTTGAACTCCTTGCCCACTTCCTCCCGGGTGCGGGCGCGGCCGTCCTCGAGGCCGAAGCGCAGCTGGAGCACGCGCCGCTCGCGGCCGCTGAGCGAGTCCAACACGGCCTCGACCTGCTCCTTGAGCAGCTGGTGGGACGCGGCCTCGGCGGGTGCCAGTGCTGCCCGGTCTTCGATGAAATCCCCGAGGTGCGAGTCCTCTTCCTCGCCGATCGGCGTCTCGAGGCTCACCGGCTCCTGCGACACCTTGATGATCTCGCGCACCTTGTCCGGCGTGACGACCACTTCCTGGCCGCGCGACATCGCCTCGGCGATCTCCTCCACGGTGGGCTCGCGGCCGAGCTCCTGGAGTAGCCCGCGCGAGACGCGGATCAGGCGGTTGATCGTCTCGACCATGTGGACCGGGATGCGGATCGTCCGCGCTTGGTCGGCGATGGCGCGGGTGATGGCCTGGCGGATCCACCACGTCGCGTAGGTCGAGAACTTGAAGCCCTTCTCGTAGTCGAACTTCTCGACCGCGCGGATGAGGCCGATGTTGCCCTCCTGGATCAGGTCGAGGAAGGACATGCCGCGGCCGATGTACTTCTTGGCAATGGAGACCACGAGCCGCAGGTTGGCCGACGTCAGCTGCTCGCGGCCTTCCTTGCCGTAGCGCACGAGCACACCGCGCCGGTCGCGCGGCTTGAGCGACATGTCCTGCTCGGGCGTCCAGCCCATCTCGGCCATGAGCTCGGCATCCTTGCCGTTGTAGATCCAGCGCCGCAGTGCCTCCCAGGCCACGCCGCGTGACCACTCGTAGACCGCGCGGATGGCGCTGTTGTCGTGCGTCTCGGCGTCGGTCGAGTGGGCCGCCCGGAAGCTGAAGTCAACCAGCTCCGTGAAGTTGGCGAGGATCGCGTCCTCGTTGTATGCCTTGACCTTGTGAGACGCCTCCTTGAGCGTCGCCTTGGCGATGTCGCCCTCGACAGCCTTGCCGGCCTTGACGAAGTGGAAGTCCGGCGTGTGCTGGTAAAGGCCGTCCTTCTGGGCCGCCTTGAACGCGCCCGTGACAATCTTCTCGGTCTCTTCCTTGTAAGGCAGCCGGTGCTGGGGGTGCTTGTCGCGCGACTTGGTCTCTGTCTGGTTGCGTGTCCACTCCCACAGCGAGAGGACCGCCTTGTGCGGCTCTTCGATGATCTGCTCGCCGAGCTCGATCGCCTTGGCGAGGACGACCTCCTCCTCGGCGTTGAGCAGCGGCACCTTGCCGATCTCCTTGAGGTACATGCGGACGGGGTCGTCGATGCCGATCATGTCGGCTGCGATCGCGTCCAGCTCCTCGGCCGTCGGCTCATCGGCATCCTTGGCGTCGAGCTTGGCCGGCGGCTCCTCCCACGGCGTCTGGCCGCCGTCGCCGTCGATCTGCACCTCGACGCCCAGCTCGGCCGCGGCGCTCATCCCGTTGCTCGGCGCTTCGTCCTCTTCATCCTTCTGGTCGTTGAGGTCGTCGTCGCGGCGGCGCTTGCCGCGCTCGAGGACGCTCGCCACAAGAAGCTTGTCGCTATCCATTGGTTATCCGTTACCTCCGCTGGCGGCCGATGCGGCCGTGGCTCGTTGTCGTCTTTGGGTGAGAACTGTTGTCGTGTCGCGTTGACGGTCGAGATCGAGGCGGCGTTGCTTGAGGTCCATGACCTCGCGCAGCAGCCCCTCGGCCGCGGGCCGGTCGCCGTCGGCCTCCGCCTCACGGATGTCGTATTCCTTGGCACCGATCTCCTCGTCGAGCCGGTTGCGACGCAGTGTCAGCAGGCTCTGCTCGAGCGCCTGGTGGAGCGCGTCCTCGTCGTCGGGCAGCGGCTCCGGATCGGCGTACATGGTTCGTACGACGCCGGCCAGGATTGGGTCGAGCGTCTCCGCGAACGCCGCGCGGTCAAAACCCGCCGCAGGCACATCCCCGAGGCGCGTCCAGATCTCGCGCGCCGGGGTGCTGACGAACTCGATGGCACCGGGATCGTCGATGCGGTCGCGCAGGTACGGCCGGAGGAGCACGAGCCGCAACAGGCTGAACTCGGCCGGCTTCACAAGAAGAGCGACGGCCTGGGGGTCGAGCGCGTCGGGGCTCGACAGGACGGCCTCGAGATTGATCTTTGAGCCAACGTGCGCCTCAGCTGGCCGACCGACTACCCGCTCTGCCTGCTCGGGCCGACGGAGCTCTTCAAGCAACACCCGCTCCTCGACTCCACTGCGCCGCGCCAGGAGCTGCAGGTAACCGTCTCTCTGGGTGGGATTGGTCACCCGGCGGATGGTCGGCATGACGGCGGCGACGAGCTTGTCGCGGCCGGACAGGGTGCGCGGATCGTGGCGCTTGGCGAAATGATCGATCAGGTACTCGACGATGGGCAGCGGCTCCTCGGTCGCCTTGCGCCACGCCGCCGGGTCGTCGCGCATGACCTCGTCGGGGTCGCGCTGGTCGGGCAGGCGTATGACGCCCACGTCGGTCAAGCGGCCCTTGTGCGCGCTGCGCTCGATCTCACCGACGAGCGCACTCAATTCGGTCGCGCCGAACGTGGCCGCGCCCTGGCCCGCGGCATCCACGTCGTATGCCAGGGCGATGCGCGGCGCGTAGCGCGTCACGAGCTCGATCTGGGCGGGCGTCAGCGCCGTGCCGAGCGTGCCGACGACGTTCTCGAAGCCCTGCTGGTGGGCCATGAGGGCGTCGGTGTTGCCCTCGACCAGCACGGCCAGACCAGCCTTCCTGATGGCGCCCTTGGCGCGGTCGATGAGATAAAGCGTGCGGCTCTTGTCGAACAGCGGCGTGGCCGGCGAATTGAGGTATTTGGGCCCGCCATCGCGGCCGTTGGCCTCCCTCTGCTGGCTGCCGATGATCCGGCCGCCGAGGCCGGTCGCGTTGCCTGACGCGTCACGGATGGGAAAGATGATCCGGCCGCGGAAGCGGTCGTAGGTGCCCTTGCGGCCCTGGCGGCGCGTGACGAGGCCCGCTGCCTCCAGCTCGTCCTCCTTGAAGCCGCGCTTCTCGATGAGCGACTTGCTGAGCGTGTCCCAGGCATCGACCGCATAGCCCAGCAGGTGGTCACTGATGGTGGCGTCGGTGAAGCCGCGGCCGCGCAGGTAGTCGAGCGCGGGCTTGCCGTGGTGGCTCTCCGTGAGGACGCGGTGGTAGAAGGAGATAGCGGATTCGAGGGCATCGCGCAGCCGCTTGCGCCGCGCGTCCTCGCGCGTCGTGCGCTCGCTGATTTCCACTCCCGCGCGGCCGGCGAGACGGCGCAGCGCCTCGGGGAAGTCGATGGAGTCGCGCTCCATGACGAAGTTGAAGACGTCCCCGCCGCGGCCGCAGCCGAAGCACTTCCAGGTCTCGCGCGCGGGCGTGACCGTGAAAGACGGCGTCTTCTCATTATGAAAGGGGCAGAGTCCCTTGAAGCTCGCGCCAGCCTTGCGCAGCTGGACGGTCTCGCCGATCAGATCGACGAGATTGAGCTTCCCCTTGACTTCCGCGGCGACGCCGACAGACGACGTGGCTGTTTCCTCCCGAGGGTTCCGCGATACGCCGGACACACGAAGGGCCTTGTCAAGTCTTGACAAGGCTTCCGCAGGCAATTCTACCCCTTGACACGGCCGCTTGACAAGCCGTGTCAATACCCACCGGGAGTATTGACACGTCGCCCCCCCGGACCTTCAGATGGATTTCAGGGGCCGAATGGCATCTGCCTTGTGATCGGGGGCGGGCGGACGATCGCATCTCCGGGCGCACGAGACGCTCGGCGGAGAACGACATGACCAGCGCCGCGCGCGCCCTTGAATCGCTCACAACCGGCTTGCCGGCACAGATCAGTACGAGCGCGGCTCCACCCGGTCGCGTGGCGATCCTTGCTTACGTGCCCATCAGTGGTGCCGCGATCGGGGCCTACCTGGCATTCCCCGACAGTCCGCTGGGCGGCCTGGCTTTCCTTGTGAGCTCCGCAGTGGCGCTTGGCGCCCTCGTCCTTGGGCCCCTCGTGCACCGGCCTGCCAGCACACTGCCCTGGCGATGGCTGGCCCTGGGCATGGCCGCCTTCCTGGTCGGCAATACGCTGCGCTTCCTCACCAGTCTGGGCGTTGGATCCCAGTTGTCGTGGCTGGCCGACAGCGCGTACGTCGGCTATGTCTTCCTGGCGATTGGCCTTATGAGCTTCATTCGCGTACGCCGTCCGCGCTACCGAATTGCTCGGCTCATCGACGCCTTCGCGATCGGCGCGACCGTGGTAACCCTGACGTCTATCCCAACGCTCGAGAGCGCGCTCAGCCGCGCGGCCACTGACGTCCTTCTGGCCGGCGCGGTCGCGCTGCTGCTCGAGGTACTCATCGTTGGCGGGACCGCCTACCTCGTTATTGCCGGAGACGGGTTCCGTGGCCGAGCACAGCAGGTACTGTTCCTGGGCGTGATCGCGACCGCTGTCGCCGACACGCTCTTCCAGGCGAATGGAACGTCGTCCGGATTCAGCAACACGATCATGAACACGCTGTGGCTGACGAGCTACATGCTCATCGGCCTGACGGCGCTCGCACCCTCGATGCGCCAGCTCACGGAGCCGCACGCTCAGGAACCCCAGCTCGCCGCCGGACGGGCCATGACGGCGCTGCTCGGCGCGGCCGCCGTGCTGACGCTGGTCAACATCTCATCACGCCTAAGCGGCCAGGTCTCGATGGGGGTGGCCGAGGTCGTCGAGGGCGCCATCCTGCTGCTGCTCTTCGTGCGCGCGCGTGAGCTATCCGGCATTGAGACGCGCCGTGAGCGAGCAATAGCGCTCCTGCTGGCAAACGCCGCCGACGCTTTGGTGGTGGTGGACGCCCAGGGGGTGGTCACGCTGGCCAATCCCCCCGCCGCCCGAATGTTCGGCGTATCGGAGAGCGAATCAATTGGGCGGCCGGTGGTCGAATTCCTGGACCGAGTCGTCCCCGATGAGCGCGAATCCTTGCGCCGACGCTTCATGCTCGTGCTGACCAAGCCGGCCGCGACGGACAGGTCTCTTATCCGGCTGCCGGCCTCCGATCGCAGTTACCGAACCATGGATGTCACGGCCACAAATCGCCTCGATGATCCCGCCGTTCGCGGAGTCGTGCTGAACTTCCGCGATGTCACCGACCAGGTTCGGGCCAATGAACAGGTCGCCCGCCTGGGAACGGCGATCGAACAGGCGTATGACGCCGTGTTGCTGACCGACGTCGATGGCACGATCGAGTACGCGAATCCTGCATTCGAGCGCCTTACCGGGTACGCCCGCGACGAGATCGTGGGCAAGAACCCGCGCATCCTCAAGAGCGGTGATCAGACGCCGGCGTTCTACTCGGCCATGTGGCAGACGCTGGCGTCCGGCAAGCCATGGCGCGCCGACTTCGTGAACGTGCGCAAGGACGGCACGCGCTACCGCATGGCTGGCGTAATCACGCCGCTCCACGATGAGACCGGGCGCAGGACCGGCTATGTGGGTGTGTCGCGCGACCTGACCAGGCAGTACGAGCTCGAACGAGAGTCACGCACGATGAACCGCCAACGAGCCCTGATCGCCGAAACGCTGCGGTCCATGGATCCATCCGGATCACCCGAGGAGATCGGCCAGACGATCTGCGGCCAGGTCGTCCAGATCGATGGCATCTCGACATCGGCACTGGTGGTCTTCGAAGCGGACGGGACCGCGATTCCGTATGGCATCGCGGCCGCCGACGGGCGCTCCCTGCCCCGGCGACGGTTGCCGCGAAAGCGCGTCGATGAGGTGAACGGGCAGGCGTCGCGCGGACCGTGGATCGAACGCTGGGAGCCAAAGTCGTGGCACCCCTACAACGAGCTGCTGAACGACCTGGGCGTCCGGGCGATCGCATACGCCCCGGTGCGCCTGAATGGCGATCTGGCCGGTTACCTGCTCGCGAGCTCGTCCGACGCCGACGCCGAGGCACTCCTCGCGACCGTCCTGCCGTCGCTGGTGGAATTCGCCTCGATCTCAGCCACCATCCTCGGCGCCAAGATCTCCGAGCGCACCCAGCTGGGAGCCGCCCGCCAGCGGCTGACCCAGGTCATCGAGCGCCACCAATTCTTCCCGGTGTACCAGCCGCTGTGCGAAACCGCGACCGAGCGGGTCGTCGGCTACGAAGCGCTGACCCGGTTCGACGATGGCGTCGCGCCGGATATTCGCTTCGCCCAGGCGTACGAAGCAGGCGTCGGTGAGAAGCTCGAGCTGGCCGCGATCGAAGCGGCGCTGCAGGGCGCGGCCGACTTTCCCCAGGGCATGTGGCTGAACATCAACGCGACGCCCGACGTGATCATGGATGGTGGCGGGCTGCAGCGCCTTCTCCGCGGCTATGACCGGGACCTCGTCCTCGAGGTCACCGAGCACTCGGAGATCACCGACTACCGGGCCTTCCGTCAGGCCCTGGTGGAGCTTGGTCCGCGGGTCCGCCTCGCAGTCGACGATGCGGGTGCCGGCTTCGCGAGCCTGCGCCACATCCTGGAGCTGCGCCCCGCGTTCGTGAAGCTCGATCGCCAGGTGATCATGGGCATTGACGACGACGAGGCGCGCCAGGCAATGGTCGCCGGGCTGCGCCACTTTGCCCTGAACACCGGCTGCTGGCTGATTGCCGAAGGCGTCGAGACCGCTGCGGAGCTGGCCACGCTGAAGGCGCTCGACGTTCGCTACGTCCAGGGTTTCCTGCTGGGGCGACCCGTGCCCACACCACACAGCGATGGCCCGGTAGGAGCGCCGCATGCCGGCGGCGGCGATGTGCGCGGCGTCCGGCGACGCCCCCGCTGACGGGCCTTGACAGTGCCGCCGATCATCGGGCGGTGTTCAAGTCGACCGACGCCCTGACTCCCGACGAGTACATCGACCGCCTCGAGGAGCCACGCCGCACCGAGATTCGGCGGTTGCACGAGCTGATCCGCCGCACCGCCCCCACACTCGAGCCGCACCTGGCTTCGGGGATGCTCGCCTACGGCCCGTACCAATACCGCGGCAAGAGCAGCTCCGGCACCTGGTTTCGGATTGGCCTGGCGAGCCACAAGCGCTACATCTCGCTCTACGTGATGGCGGAGGACATGGTCACCGGGGGCTATCTGGCCGAGAGCTACAAAGACCGCTTGCCCAGGGCCGATATCGGCAAGAGCTGCGTGCGTTTCAAGCGCGCCGAGGACCTCGATCAAGCCACCCTGGCACAGCTGATCCACGAGGCCGCCACGCTCCGGCCGCTCGCCCAGGCCTGACCGCGACGCTGGCCGGGAAGCGCAAAATCGGCTAGAATTAGGGCTCCCCGAGGGTCGGTCCCGGTCGTTACCCCACCCCCGCTATTGGTGGCGTCACGTGCAGCCGGCGGACCGAAGAGGCATGTAAGAGAGGTCAGTAGCGCGTGACTACGTCGAGCTCATCCGTCTGGCGCCGCTCCGTTCCCAAGGACGCGCCACCTGAGCCGTTCAAGCACCTGATCGACCGCTATCAGCATCGCGAGCAGCTGGTCACGTGCACGTGCGGCTGGCAGGGCAGCAGCCTTGACTCGGCCGCTGACGGCTGGAAGGCTCACCTGCTCGAGGTGCGCGGCCCGTCGCGCTAGTCGCGTCTCAAACACGACCCCAGGGCGCCCGTTCTCACCGAACGGGCGCTTTTTCATTTCGCCCGCGCTTGGCGATGGGCCGTCAGTTGGCCGACTGGACGGCCGGCAGTGGTTCAACCACCGGCTCCGGGCTGGCCGGGACTTCGGCGACCGTGGGGCGGGCATCCCTGAACGCATAGACGCGGATGAGCGCCGACGCGCCGTACAGGCCGGCGAAGGCCGGCGCAGCGGGACCGGAAACGGCAATCACGCCGGCGCTGAAGAGCTGACCGATCGTCATGGCGCCCGACGTGCGCGCCAGGTAGCGCGCGTAGTGGCGCACGACCTGGGGGCCGCGGACCAGCCTGAACAGCCGCTCATTGGACGCCAGCTGGCCGCCGGCGAAGCCGATCGAGCCGAGCATCGCGGCCGCGATGATCAGCACCGGCGCGAGCATCGGCAGAGGCCAGGTCAGCAGTGCCGCGGTCATGGCCATGGCACGTACGCCGAAGGAGCCGCGCAGCATGCGCGATGACGAGCCCCGGGTCAGGCGGTCGCCGAAGAAGGCCGCGGCCACGACCATGGTCAACGTGCCGATCGCGCCCGTCGTCATGGCGAAACCGGCGGTCATGCCCAGGACCGAGATGATCAGCACCGAGAACGATGGCGTGATGCCCATGCCGAGTGCGTTGATGGTGGTGGATCGGAAGAATCGATTGAGCTCGGGCGTGGGCTCGCTATCGGCCGTCGCTGCGGCTGGCGGGACGAGGACAACACCTGGGTGGCGGAGGCGCCGCAGCACCCACAGCTCGACCAGGCCGAGGAGGCCCGAGACGACAAACGGCAGCGCGTAGGCGTAAACGCCGATGGCGTGGACCAGCGAGTCGAGCAGCACCGCCATGGGCAGCAGCAGCAGGGCACCGATTGCCAACGACACCGCCAGCAGCCGCGGGACGACCAGGCGCCGGTCCTGGTCGGGCAGCACCGCCGAGTGCCACGACAGCAGGTTTGCCCCGGTGACGGAGCTGAGCACGCTGGTGATGGCGAGCAGAACGGCCAGGGCCACGAGGGCGACCGGCCCGCTGACGATGCCGGCGGCGTAGAGCGCCGCAAGAGCCGCGAAGTACAGGCCGCGCGGCTCGCCCACGGCCGCTATGAGGATCGTCAGGCCGCGCAGGTTGCCGCCGGTGCGGTCGAGCAGCCGCGGCACGACGAGCTGGGCAATGCCGCCGGCGAGCGGCAGCACGCCGAGCAGGATGGCGGCGAAAGGCGGGCAGCCCATCGCGAGCGCCCACGGGATCACGACGTCGAAGCCGGCGAGCACGCCGACGACGCCCTGAGCCAGGGCCAGGTAGTGGTAGTTCCGGAAACGCGGCTCGCCGAATCGGCGCCAGCCGTCGACCGCCGAGGTGTGACGCAACGCACTCGAAGGATACAGTGGCCACGTGGCGACGAGGGTCGGACGCGGGCTCGACGGCTTGGCGGTAAGCGACCTCGCGGCGCTGCGCCTGGCGAGCCAGGTGCTCGCCCACAAGGCCGCGCTGGCGGGCCTGCCGCGCGTCGCCATGTTCCTCACGTTCGTCGAGGCGGAGGTGGCCGCGGAGGCTGCCGCGCGTGGCCAGCGCGGCCAGCGCGGCGCAGTCTCAGCCGATCCCTGGCGGACCGTGCCGCTGACACCTACCGACCGCGCGACGATCCGGGCGTATCTCGAGCTGCTGCGCGACAACGAGCGACTCTCCCCTGCCGTGCGTGACTACGTGAGGCGCCTTCTCGCGGCCGGTCGCGTATCTTGAGGACATGTGCCGAAGCATCGTTCGATTGAGGGACCACGACCAGATCGTGGCTGACGAGGAGATCCGGGCGGCCGCGCTGCAGTTCGTGCGCAAGATCAGCGGCTATCGCAAACCGTCGGCAGCCAACGAAGAGGCGTTCAACCGTGCCGTGGACGAGATCGCCCACTCGTCGCAGCACCTGCTGGAGGCCGTCGTCGCCGGTTTGCCCGGACACAAGCACGCCGCCTAGACCTGGGCCGACTGCCCCATTTGGAATGCGGTCACCCAGCGCCGAATAACGCTTCGCCAGCCCGGGGTTGCGCTTTCGTTGCTTGGTGTGCGATCCTCCGGCCCGACCCCGTTGTCGTGGCGGGGATAGGAACCAAGACCGCTCGTCACGGACCTGGTTGTGCCACATTGCCGTTGCCCCAGCTTCGGCGCCGTGAGTGGCTCGCCTGACGTCCTAGCGCGTTTCGTGCTGCGCGGTCGTAAGTCACGCGGCCGTGTTTGCGCGCGCCGCCCCAGAGGGGGTCCTCTATGTCCTTCGCTAGCCGTGTCACTCGCCTCGCCGTGACCGCCTCGTTGGCCGCGGCAATCACCGTCTCCGTCGGCGGCCTGACCAGTCCGCAGCCGGCGTTTGCCGCCGATCCCGCGCCGACCCAGCAGTCCGACGCTCAGTCGCGGCGGGTGAATCAGCGCGCCAAGATCGTGCGCATCACCGAGAGCTACTTGGGCGCCCAGTACAGGTTCGGCGCCGAGGGCACCGAATACGTCGACTGCTCGGGCCTGGTTTGGCGGGTCTACAAGGAAGCCGGTCTCGAGGCCAAGATCGGCGGCGCCCGCAAGGGGGCGCGTGCCTACTACCACTGGTTCAAGCGGCGCGGCCTCGCCAGCCGCACGAATCCCAAGCCGGGTGATCTTGTGATCTGGCGCAAGGGCAAGCACATCGGCATCTACGTCGGCAACGGCTATGCGATCAGCGCCCTGAACAAGAAACTCGACGTGCGCAAGCACAAGGTCAATTGGTTGGGCGGCTTCACCGCCTACCTGCACGTCCGGCTGAACGGCGACGTGCCCAACACTAACGATGGGTCCACGTCCCCGGACACCCTCTTCAAGGTCACCTCGGACGTGGACGGCCTGATCGTGCGCGACGGCCCGGGCACGGGCCACGAGCGCGTCGCGATGGTCGACCGCGGCACGGTCATCCGTGTCACGGACAAGGCGTTCGGTGCCCAGGGTCGGAAGTGGTTCGAGGGCAAGCTGCCCAGCGGCAAGGTCGGCTGGGTGCTGGCCTCGCGCGTCACCAGGATCTGAATCCCGGCGTAATCCTGCGGCCGCGCGATGCCTCTCGCGCGGCCGCTTCTTTGTTTCTCGCTGTCTTTGTTTCTCGCCTTGTTTTGCAATATCGATTTGACAGCGCGCGCGAAACCCGCCTATCCTGCGCAATCGCGCTCGCGCCTGAGCCAGCCTTAACAGGAGCCGATCTCCGAATGTTGAACATCAACCGCCCTACCGCCGCAGCCACCGCGCTGCGGTCCGACGCGCCCTTCGGCGTTTCGGAGCGCGGGAGATCTGTGCCTGTCTGATCTGAGTAAGCGGAACGACCGCTGAACCAGAAGCCGGAGGCCAGATCGGGCCCCCGGCTTTTTTGATGCCCTGCGCAGCAGGCATCGCGAGCCGCCTCTCCCGCGCCACGCATCGGGGCCCTTGTCCTTGGCAGCAACGCCACCACAGGAGCAAGGAGCCATGGCGATCACCATGACGCCACCGAAAACCAGCCAACCGATCCTCGAGCCGCAGCCTCAAGAGCTGACGTCAACGGCTCAAGCGCCGGTCATCGCGCTCGATATCGAGCACCTGACCAAGCGCTTCGAGGTCGGTGGGCGCAAGAAGAAGCGCAAGACCGTCGTCGCAGTCAACGACATCTCGCTGCGCATCGAGCGTGGCGAGATCTATGGACTGCTCGGCGCCAACGGCAGCGGCAAGTCGACCTTCATCAGGTTGCTGAGCACGCTACTGACGGTGGAGCACGGACGTGTCGCGGTCTTCGGCCACGACATCGTCCGCGACGAGATGGCAGTCAAGCGGCTGATAAATCGGGTCAGTGTCGACGCGGCTTTCTTCAAGAAGCTGTCGCCGCTCGAGAACCTGATGTATGCCGCCCGGCTGTACGACGTCCCGGCATCGACGGCGAAGCGCGAGATCGTGCGCATCCTGGGCCGTCTCGGCATTGCCGAGTCGCGCCTGGGCCGGCCGCTCGAGCAGATGAGCCGCGGCATGCAGCAGAAGGTCGCCATCGCGCGCGCCTTCCTGACAAGCCCGGTTGTGCTACTGCTCGACGAGCCGACTACCGGTCTCGATCCACGCTCGAAGCTCGAGGTCCAATCGTTCATCGAGGAGATCCGCGATCTCCACGACGCGACGATCGTCCTGACGACGCACGACCTCGATGAGGCCGAGCGGCTGTGCTCGCGCATCGGACTGCTCAACGACGGCCGACTGGTCGCCGAGGGCACCGTGAACGAGCTCAAGGCCGGCGTTGGGCCCCAGGTGGGACCCGACGGCGCGCCTCGCGCAGCCACGCTGCACGACGTGTTCATGGCTCATACCGGTCGCTCGCTCGACGACGACGTCGAGGAGAGCGGCGACGACGACTAACAAACTTGAACGAAAGGAGGTGATTTCCAGATGTTGATCCATCCCATGCACATCGACATCGCTCGGCAGCGGCAGCGCGAAGAGCGCAAGGCTGCTCGCCAGCGGCGACTCGTCGCCGCGCTGCAGCCGGAGCGGCGAATCCGCCGCGCCGTCGGCCGATCGATGGTTCGGATCGGCAGCCGCCTGGCCGCCGAACGAGCACGTCCACGGGCCCGCTCCCTGTAGGGGCGGGCCCGCACCTCCATCAGCTAAGGAACAGTCCGATGACCGTCCTCACTCGCGAATTCCGCGCCTCATTCGCCTTCGTCGAGCGCAACTTCAACCTGACCAAGCGCTACTGGGGCTGGGAAGTGGCTTTCATGGTCTACTCAGTCGCAGGCGCGCTCGCCGTCACCATGATCGGCCGCGACCAGCAGAGCGCGCGCCTGATCCTGAGCCTGATGATCGGCGCGACGTTCTGGAACTACCTGAGCGTGGTGTTCTCGATCATCGCCGAGCAGATCAGCTGGGAGCGCTGGGAAGGCACGCTCGAGTACACGATGATGGCCCCGGTACGGCGCGTCTCGCAGCTCCTCGGCTCGACCGTGTTCGCGATCATGTGGGGCTTCATCCACACGGCCGTCGTGCTGACGGTGCTCGTGCTGTTCTTTGGCATCGACCTGTCGCATGCTGACTTCCTGACGGCGCTGGTGTTGATGCTCGTCGGCTCGCTGTCGATCATCGGCATCGGCATGATGGCGGCGACGCTGCCGCTCATCTGGGTCGAGCGCGGTGACCAGATGGTCTTCGTCATCCAGTCGCTGCTGCTGCTGATCAGCGGTGTCTACTACAGCGTCACGATCCTGCCTGCGCCGATGCAGGTCCTGGCGGCGTTCTCACCGGCGACGTACATCCTCGATGGCGTCCGCCAGGCGCTCATCGACGGCGCTCCAGTCACCTCAATGGGCGGCCATCTCCTGCCCCTGGCGATCATGGCCGTGATATTCATCCCGCTCGGCGTGTGGGTGTTCGGCTGGGCCGAGCGCTATGCCAAGCGGACCGGCAAGCTCAAGAGAGTGGGTTAGAGAAATGAACGAGAAAACTGCCACTACTGAGCGGCGCGCCGGCCTGCCCGGGCTGACGCTCCGTCCATATGCCGGCGAGGCGGATCTACCGGCCATCGTCGACATCACCAACCGCGAGCTCGAAGCGGACGGCATCCCGTTCCGCGAGGACGTGGGTCACGTCCGCGCCTGGTATTCCAATGCCAGCGCGGGTTTCGACCCGGTTCGCGACGTCACCATCGCTGAGATCGATGGCGTGCCAGTCGCTTACGCCGACCGCTCATGGGTCGACACGACCCTCGAGCCGATCTGGCGCGAGTACCGCATGACCGGTGCCGTGCTGCCCGAGTGGCAACGCAAGGGCATCGGGACGACGCTTCTGCGGCACAACCAGGAGAAGCAGCGTGAGCTTGCGCGGACGCACGAGACCGACCACCCGCGCATCTTCGGCAGCTGGACATCGTCCCGTGCTGTCGGTGCCATCGCGCTGCTGAAGGCGAACGGCTTCGACGAGGCGCGTCACTTCTTCGAAATGACGCGTCCGCTCAACGAGCCGATCCCCGATGTCCGTGCCCCCGAAGGGCTGGAGATCCGACCGGTGCGCGAGGACGAGTACCGCAAGATCTGGAAGGCCGACGTCGAGGCGTTCAAGGATCACTGGGGCGGCTTCGAGGACTCCGAGGAGCAATACCAGCGCTGGCTTGTCCGGCCCGACTTCGACCCAACGATGTGGGTGGTGGTCTATGACGGCGAGAAGGTTGCCGGGGCGTCGATCAACGGGATCTCCAAGGAGGAGAACGAGCAGCTCGGCCTCAAGCGCGGCTGGCTGCACAGCGTCTTCACCACACGCGAGTACCGCCGTCGTGGCGTGGCGCGAGCAGCCGTCGCGCAGTCACTCAAGGTGCTCAAGGAGCGCGGCATGGACACCGGGATCCTCGGTGTCGATGCCACCAACCCCACGGGCGCGTTGCGTGTCTACGAGGGCGTCGGGTTCTCCGTCGCGGAGCACTCGACAGCCTGGCGCAAGCCCTTCGAGCTGTAATGACGGTTCTCGAGCGGTGGGGTTGGACAGAGCGCGAAGCGACGCTCTTCCAGCCCCACCTCGATGCCGCGCTGCAACCCGGCCGCGTGCTCAGTGAGCATCGCGGTGGCTACGTCGTGGCGGCTGAGGGTGGCGACGTTGATGGCTCGGTCTCCGGCCGGTTCCGCTTCGACGCCGCGGGCTCGGAGGACTTCCCTGCGGTCGGTGACTGGGTCGCGCTCGAGGTCGCGCCGGGTTCGGACACGGCGGTGATCCATGCCGTTTTGCCGCGAATGACCCGCTTCGCGCGTCCGGCACGCGGTGACATCGCGGCTGCTCAAGTGGTCGCGGCGAACGTCGATCTCGTGCTGCTCGTCACTGCTCTCGATCACGACTTCAACCTGCGCCGACTGGAGCGCTACCTGGCCCTCGCCTGGTCGAGCGGCGCCGAGCCGGTCATCGTGCTCAACAAGGCAGACCTGTGCGACGACGTCGCCGGTCGCATCGCAGACGTGAGCCTGGTCGCGCCAGGTGTCAGCGTGCGCGCCCTCAGCGCGCGCGACAGGACCGGCATCGAGTCACTCGAGCCACTGCTCGAAGCGGGCAAGACGGTCGCCCTGCTCGGCTCATCGGGTGTCGGCAAGTCGACCATCGTCAACGCGCTGCTCGGGTACGAACGACAGCAGACAGGCGAAGTGCGCGCCGACGATCAGCGCGGCCGGCACACCACGACCATGCGCGAGCTCCTCGCCATGCCGTCCGGGGCACTGCTCATCGACTCGCCAGGCATGCGCTCGGTCGGCATGTGGGAGGTCGAAGAAGGTCTGGCCGACGCATTCGCCGACATCGAGGAGCACGCCGCCGGCTGCCGATTCGGTGACTGCACGCATACCGGTGAGCCGGGCTGTGCCGTCCAGCAGGCGATCGCCGACGGCTCGCTTCCCGCGGCACGTCTCGAAAGCCAGCGCAAGCTCGCGCGCGAGTCAGCCGCGCTGGCGGCGCGCGTCGATCCGGTCGCCAGGGCCGCGCACCGCAAGCGCTGGACCGCGATCCACAAGTCGGTGCGCACTCACATGCGCACCAAGTACGGCGCCGACGCCTAGAAGGGCAGCAGGCGCGTTCGGATGACCTGCTCCAACCAGGGCTTTTCGGCCGCCAGAGTCGTCTGGCTGCCGTGGCCGGGCAACACCTTCAGGTCATCGCCCAGGCCCGCCAATCGGCCGAGCGAATCGACCATCGCCTCCTCCGACCCACCGGGCAGATCGGTCCGGCCCCAGCTGCCGGCAAACAACGTGTCGCCGGTGAAGAGCAACCCCTCCGAATCGGCCATCAGGCAGACGGACCCTTCGGTGTGGCCCGGTGTGTGCAGGATCGTGAGCGTGATCTCGCCGAAGCGGATGGTCGACCCTTCTGCCAGGTCGAGCGCCGGCACGCTTGGTGGGATTGGAAATGGCGCGAGGTGGCCGGTCGGATGCTCGAGGCCGTGGCGATCAGCGATGTGCGCGGCAATTCCTGCCCCGGTCGCCGCGCTCACCGCCGCGTTGTCGCCGATGTGATCCCAGTGGCGATGCGTGCTGACCACGAGCTTCAGGCGCCAGCCGCGTTCGGCCAGCGTGGCAGTCAACCATTCGACGCACGGCGTCGCCGTGTCAATCGCGATCGCCTCGCCGCTCGGCTCATCGCCGAGCACGTAGAGATTGGTCGCGATCGGCCCGACGACGCGCTGCAGGAGTTTCAGGGGACTGGCGTCGGAGTCACCGGTTCGAGCGAGGGCAGCGGCAGTATGAAGTTGTTGTCCGACGGGATCAGCATGATCTGCACATTCGGATTCAGCTTCTGGATGGCTTGCCAGCGGATGAGCTCGTCGGTCAGCGAGCTGTTGATGGACGCATTGGCATCCGCCTGACCAGCAGCGGTCTCGCGTAGCGCGTCGGCCGCTCCCTGGGCCGTGACTACGACCTGCTGGGCCTGGATCCGCCGCTGCTCGAGGATCTGCTGCTCGCGCTGGACGTTCTGCTGCTCGACCTGTTTCTGCGTGATGGCGTCGTTGTAGGCCTGCGGGTAGCCGATATCAACGATGTAGATGTCGTCGACGATGATGCCGTAGCGGGCTAGGTTGTCGCCCAGCTGTTGCTTGGTGAGCTGCCGGATCTCGTCGCGCTTGTTGAGGATGAAGTTCGGGCTGTTGCTGTCGGCCGAGTAGGCCGGGGTGACCTGCTTGATGTAGTCGCTGAAGGCGGGATCGATGATCTTGCTCGCGAAGTCGGTGCCGACGTTCTGGATCAGCTGCCCCGCGAAGGCCGCGGCAAGGTGGTAGTTCATGGTGCCGGTGACGGTCACCTGGAGGTTCTCCGCGGTTGCAGCGGTCAGCTGCTGGAAGTTGTGCGGCTGAACGCGGGTGTCGACCTCCTCAACGGTGTTGACGAACGGCACGACCCAGCTCGCGCCCGGATAGAGCACGTTGGGCTGAACCTGGCCGAGGAAGCGCACGACACCGACGAAGCCGGCGGGCACGATGACCACGCCCAGGGACACGATCCACAGCACAAGAAACGCGAAGGCGCCGGCAATGAGGGTGCGCCGGAACGGGTAGCGCACTTGGACCTCTCCCTTGTCGCCGGCATCGTTGCCGAAGCGACGGCTCTGAAGCTGCAGCTGGTGAGCCCGCTGATCGGGCACCGCAGTGACCAGCAGCGCGCCGATCGCGCAGATGATCAACAGGACCAGAAAGATCGCCGGCAGGAAATCCACCTCTACCTCCTTCAGGGTGACGCTGGCCGTGATGTTACGCGCGCCGACTCTTGCACCTTGACCACGCGGCGCCAGAATGACGGCATTCGGCACTGAGCATTGGAGAGGGTCCAGAAGATGAGTGCGCGCTTCACGTGGTTCGGCCACTCGTGCGTGGAGCTGCGCACGCCGGGGGACAAGGTCGTGCTATTCGACCCGTGGTTCGGCAATCCCACCTCAACGCGCGCCGCGGCCGACCTGGAGCGCTGCGACGTGATGCTCGTCTCGCACGGCCATTTCGATCACATGGGCTCCGAGCCACGCCACGTCAGCGACGCCAACGCGCTCACCATCGCCCGCCGCACCAACCCGGCCTGGCCGTGCATCCACGAGCTGTCGCTCTGGCTGGAGACCGAGCTCGAGGGGGCTGGCGTCGAGGTCATCGGCATGAACAAGGGCGGTACCGTCCAGACGCGCGGCTTGAGTGTGAGCATGGTCCACGCCGATCACTCCGCGGGCGACTGGCCGGCCCTTGGGCCCATGGCCAGCCGCAGCGGGCTCGGCTCCGGGCCGCTGTACCTGGGTGAGCCGGTCGGCTTCGTGGTGGGCCTGGAGGACGGCCGACGGGTCTACTTTGCCGGCGATACGGACGTC
>DATBRX010000180.1:0-3569 GCA_036560085.1 Candidatus Limnocylindrales bacterium | reverse complement strand
GGGCTGACCGCGGGCGACGCGCTGGGACTCGCTGCCGCGGATGGGCTGGGACTGGCTGCCGCAGATGGGCTCGCGCTGGGCGTCGCACTCGTCGTGGCACTTGGCGCGGGCGTCGGGGTGGCCGACGCGCCGGGTGAGCCTGAGGGCCTGGGTGAGCCTGAGGGCCCGGGTGAGCCCGACGCGACAGGTGAACCGGACGTCGCGGGTGAGCCGGAGGGCGCCACTGATGGCGACGGCTGCGGGCGCAACCCGATCTGGACTGTCCGGATGAGGACGTACTCCTTGTCGCCCGACGTGGTGATGGCAACGCTGCCCGGCAGGCCCTGCGCGGCCATGACCTCCTGGACCGCCTGGCCCGTGGGCGTGCCGTTCTTGAAGTGCACCTCCCAGACCGTGCCGCCGGTGAAGTCGATCGAGAACTGCAGCCCGACTTTGCCGCCGCTGATGGGCGTGAGCAGGATGAAGATCAGGCCGGGGACCGTGATCAGCAGGCTGAAGATGTAGAACCAACGGCGCCTGCCGATGATGTCAAACATCGGCTGCTGCCTCGCGCCGAGTGCGCGTCCGCGCGCTGGGTGCGGTGACCAGGAACTCGTCGTCCGCGACTCCGAAGTAGCGCGCCTTGCGGGCCCACGGCTGGTGGACGACGAAGCGCAGCATCTGCCGGCTCAACGTGACGGCGGTGAACATCGACACGAGCACGCCGATGATCAGCACCAGGGCAAAGCCGCGGATCGTCGCCGAGCCGAAGTAGAAGAGGATGGCGGCCGTGATGATGCTCGACATGTTCGAGTCGAAGATCGAGTTCCAGGCCCGGTTGAAGCCCGCCTCGACTGCCGACACGAGCGTCTTGCCGGAGCGCAGCTCTTCCTTGGTGCGCTCGAAGATCAGGATGTTGGCGTCAACCGCCATGCCCACCGACAGCACGAACGCCGCCACCCCGGCGAGGGTGAGGGTGACCGGCACCAGCCGGAAGATGGCGTAGACGACGAGCGCGTAATAGATCAGGGCGAGGCAGGCCACCAGGCCGGGCAATCGGTAGTGCAGGAGCATGAACACGAAGACCAGCGCGATGCCAATGGCGCCGGCGAGGATGCTTTGCTGCAGGAAGTTGAAGCCGAGGGTCGCGCTGATCTTGCTGAAGCTGACCTCTTCGACCGCGTTCGGCAGCGCGCCGTAGTTGAGCACCGTGACGAGTTGATTCACCTCGGCCTGGGACGAGAAGCTGCCCGAGATCTGCGCCTTGCCACCAAAGCGCTGCGCCCGGATCACGGGGGCGGACTGGACGATCCCATCGAGCACGATCGCGAACTGCTGGCCGAAGTGCGTCGCGGCGTATTGGTCGAACAGCCGCGCGCCCTCCTCGGTCATCGTGACGTCGACGGCGCGCAGGCCCGTGTCGGTGAAGCCCGGCGCCGCGCTCTTGATCCGGTCGCCGCCGAAGATGATCGTGAGATCGCCCGGAATGGGCTGCCCGGGAATGACCTGGTTGGATCGGTTGGCCGGGACATCGACAAAGAGCAGCTGGCCGGTTGAGCCGATCACGGCGCGCACCTGTTGCTCATCGCTCACGCCCGGGATCTCGACCACGATGCGGTCACTGCCCTGCGTCTGCACCACGGGCTCGGACACGCCGAACTTGTTGATGCGGTTCTCGATGATCGTGCGGATGTTGGCCAGGGCCGTGCTTGACACCGGCACGCCATTAGCGGGCAGGGCGCGGTATTCGCCGCGCAGGCCGCCCTGCAGGTCAAGGCCGAGCTTCGTGTCGATGCAGCCGTCGGCCACCGTCGCCGTGCAGGGCTCCTCCGTGAACGGCCGGGGGAGGCGCGCGAAATCGACGGCGACCGCGGCGAATCCGACCACGAGGATCACAAGGGGAAGGAGCCTGCGCATTCGGCCGGGATGTTAGCCGAGTAACCGCTCAGCCGTTCAGCGCGGAGTGGATCGTCTCTGCCAACGCGCGGCTGATGCCCGGGACCGACGCGATCTCGTCGACCGACGCCGAGCGCATCTGCCTGGTCGAGCCGAAGACGCGCAACAGGGCGCGCTTCCTGGCCGGACCGACACCGGCCACGTCGTCCAGCACTGACCGGACCTGCGACTTTGCGCGCAGCTTGCGGTGGTACGTGATCGCGAACCGATGCGCCTCGTCGCGCAGCCGTTGGACCAGGTACAGGGCCTGCGAGTTCGCAGGGAGGACGAGCGGTGTGGACAGGCCCGGCAGGAAGATCTCCTCGCGCTCCTTGGCCAGCCCGATCGCCGGCAGGTCGTGCAGGCCCAGCTCGTCAAGGACCCCGCGCGCCGCGTTGACCTGGCCCAGGCCGCCGTCGATCACGACCAGGTCCGGCAGCCGCCAGCGCAGCTCCTCCGCGGCGCCCTCCTCGGCCTCGAGCGCGCGGTAGAAGCGCCGGCGCAGCACCTCGCGGTGGCTGGCGTAGTCGTCAGGCCGGCCGGGTGCGACCGCAGTCGTGCGGACGCGGAACCGGCGGTACTCGCCCGAACGTGGCCGGCCCTCCTCGAACACAACCATGCTGCCGACGGTGTTCGTGCCCTGGATCGTCGAGATGTCGTAGCACTCGATGCGCAGTGGCGGCGCCGGCAGGCCAAGGGCGCCCGCGAGCTCTTCGAGCGCGGCGAGGGTCTTGCCCTGGTCGGCCAGCCAGCGCGCCTGCTCGCGCGCCAGCGTCTCCGCCGCATTCCGTTCGGCGAGCTGCATCAGCGCCCGTCGCTCGCCTCGCTGCGGCACGTCGATCGCGACACGGTGACCGCGCCGCGCCTCCAGGAAGGACGTGAGCTCCGCTGAGTCGGGCAGCGGCCAGGGAACCAGGACGCGCGGCGGAATCGACGACGCGGCGGCGTAGTACTGCTTCACGAACGCCGACAGCGCCTCCACATCCGCGGAGTCACCGACGTTCTCCAATAGGAAGATGTCGCGCGCCACCGTCGTGCCGTCGCGGATCGCGAACAGCTGCACGGCCGCGCCGCCGCCCTGGCGCGCGTAGCCCAGGACATCCAGCTCCGTCTTCGCGAACGCCGCCATCTTCTGCGATTCCATCGTCCGCTCGATGGCGCGCAGCTTGTCGCGCATGTCGGCCGCCCGCTCGTAATCGGTCGATTCCGATGCCCGGGTCATCTCCTCGCGCAGCCGCTTGGCGACCTGCTCTGATCGTCCCTCGAGGAAGAGCATCACCTGGTCGATATCGGCCCGATAGTCCGCCTTCGAAATGGCCTCGATGCACGGGCCCTGGCAGCGCTTGATGTGGTACAGCAGGCAGGGTCGGGGCAGTGCCCGCTTGCCCTCGCTGATCGGGATCGTGCACGTCCGGAACGGGAACAGGCGGCGGATGAGGTTCATCGCCTCGTCGACGCTGCTGGCGCTCGCGTATGGCCCGAAGTAGCGCGAGCCGTCGTTGGGCAGCTTGCGTGTCCGCTCGATGCGCGGGAAGTCGTCGCCGAGCGTCACCTTGATGTACGGGTACGACTTGTCATCCTTCAGCCGCACGTTGAAGCGCGGCTGATGGCGCTTGATCAGCGTGGCTTCGAGCAGCAGCGCCTCGCTGACGCTG
>DATBRX010000179.1:0-11902 GCA_036560085.1 Candidatus Limnocylindrales bacterium | reverse complement strand
TCGCTGTTGCCGCTCCACGCCCCGACCACGAGCGCGTACTGGCCCGCCGCCCGCGCCTCGTCACCGGGTGGCGCCGTGTAGCCGAACGCGACGAGGTCGTTCGCGTCGTTGTTGGTGCCCGTCTTGAGCGTTGCCGGGCGGTGCTGGCCGTTGGGCCCGGTCAGCTCGAACGCGCCCCAGATTGGATTCTGGCCAGGTCGCGTATTCGACCCCAGGATGTCGGTCATGACGTAGGCCGCCTGGGGTGAGACGACGGTCTCGCCGGCCGGCGGCGCGTACGGCGGAATGAGATCCGTGCCGGCCGAATCGGTGATGCGCAGGACGTGCGTGTAGCCGATGTAGCGGCCCTCGTTGGCGAGCGTTCCGAACGACTCGGCGACGTCGGCGATGTGCGTCACTTCCGTGCCCAGGGTCAGCGACAGGCCGGCGCGCGGCGTCACACCCTGGAAGGTCATACCGAAACGCTGGGCCATATCAAAAATGTGGTCGGTGCCGTTGATCACCTGCGCCTTGACCGCCGGGATGTTAAGCGAGAACTGCAGCGCGCTGCGCATGCGCAATGGTCCGCGTTCGAGCAGGTCGTAGTCCTTGGGGATGTAGGTTCGCGTGCCGTCGGGGAAGGGCGTCGTCACGTCCATGAAGAACGATGCGGCGGTCATCGTGCCGTCGTTGATCCCGGTCACGTAGTTGAAGGGCTTGAAGGCGCTGCCCGGCTGACGCCAGCCGTTGGCGAGCACGTCGAACTGGGGCTGGAACTGGGGCGTCGTCGCGTCCTCGCGGTAGTAGCCGGCGCTACCGACGTACGCCAGGATCTCGCCAGTCTGATAGTCGAGCGCGATCATCGCGCCGTTGTTGACCTCGAGATCGCGCAGCTTGCGCATCCACGATTCGTAGGGCACGCCGAGCTGCGCGGCATATGCCTCCGGATCAGCGTCGTGCGGCAGGAAGACGGCTGCCGTCACCCACTTCTCTGCCACCTGCTGGAGATTCCAGTCGAGCGATGAGGTGATGTGCAGGCCGCCCTGCTCGAGCTGCGGGCAGGTGTCGGCGTCGGGCCCGCACAGTTTCACCGCCAGCTCATCGCGCAGCGCCCAGATGAAGTGCGGCGCGAGCCATTGCTGGCCGGGCTGCGCAACCTGGGGCGCGAGGATGATCGGCTCCTTCGTCGCGGCCAGAAGCTGTTCAGGCGTGACCCGACCCGCTGTAAGCACCATGCGACTGGGATCCGCTGCCATCGTGCGCAGGATCTCGTTGCGTCGGTAGACGATCGGCACGCTCTCGTTCAGCGGCACATACAGCGTGCCGAACTCGTCGACTTCCGCGTTGCGCACCAGGTCGTAGGTCGAGGGCGACTTGGGCAGCGCCGCGAGCAGCGCCACCTGGCCCAGCGACAGTTCGCTCAGCGACTCGACGCCGAAGTAGCCGCGCGCCGCCGCGAGGATGCCGTACGAGCCGTTGCCGTAGTAGTTCTGGTTGAGATAGGCCTCGATGATGCGCTGCTTGCCGCCTTCGCCCGGATAGGCCTCCGTCACGCGCACCGACTGGATGATCTCCTTGATCTTGCGCTCGATCAGCCGGCCAGGTTCGCGCACCAGGTCTGGGTCGAGGAGGCGCTGGCGGACGAGCTGCTGGGTGATGGTCGATGCGCCGCGCTCGCGGCCGCGGATGGTGTCGAGCATCGCGCTCATGATCCCGACCGGATCGACGCCGCTGTTTGTCCAGAACGACTTGTCCTCGGTCGATGTCGTGGCATCGATCAGGATGGACGGCACCTGGTCGAATGTGACCGGCTCGCGATTCTCCGCGGTTCCGAACGTCGCCAGCTGGATGGTGTCGGTCCGGTCGAAGACGACCGAATCGGAGCCAAAGGTGATCTTCTCGAGGTCGCTCGTGGGCGGCAGGCCCTGGCTGTATATGGCGAAAAGGCCGACCGTCACGATCAGCCCAACCAGACCGACCAGCGCGAATCCGCCAAAGACAAGCATGGAAATGGCGACTGCCGCGCGACTCGACGATCGGTTGCCGCGCCCGGCCCGTGGATCGTCGTAGCGCGTCGCCCGGCGTTGCCCGCGGCTCTGCATCTGCGCCCAGACTCTAGCATTAGGCGATGGAATCGGGCCTTACGGAAGCATCTCCGCTCCTGCGTGAGCTCACGTGGCGCGGCCTCATCGCGGAGCGCTCGACGGGCGTCGACGCGCGCCTCGCGCGCGGTCCCGTTAGCGCTTATGTCGGTTTTGACGCGTCCGCGCGCTCACTCCACGTGGGCAATCTCGTCCAGGGCTTCGTGCTCACCCATCTCCAGCGCGCCGGCGGCACGCCGTTCATCATCGTCGGCGGCGGGACCGGGATGATCGGCGACCCGTCGGGCAAGTCGAGCGAGCGCAACCTGCTCGACGACGAGCAGATCCGCGCCAACTCGGCGGCGATCCAGAGGCAGTTGGAGCGCTTCGTCGACTTCTCGCCTGGCCCCAACCAGGCCCAGATGATCGACAACCGCGAATGGCTCGCTGACTGGAAGCTGCTCGACTTCTTGCGCGACATCGGCAAGCACTTCTCCGTGCCCTACATGCTCGCCAAGGACTCGGTCCAAGCACGCCTGGGCGCCGGGATGTCGTTCACCGAGTTCTCGTACATGACCCTGCAGTCGGCCGACTTCCTGCAGCTTTACCGCGAGCGCGGCGTCGAGATGCAGATGGGCGGCGCCGACCAGTGGGGCAACATCACCGCCGGGCTAGAGCTGATCCGGCGCGTCGTTGGCCGCGCGGAAGGTGACGAACCACCGGCCTTCGCGATGTGCTCACCGTTGCTGCTGACGCGCGACGGCAAGAAGATGGGCAAGAGCGAGAAGGGCGCGGTGTTCCTCGATCCGGCACTGACCTCGCCCTTCGACTTCTACCAGTACTGGCTCAACGACGACGACGCCCTGGTCGTGCAGCACCTCAAGTGGCTGACGCTGATGACAGAGCCAGAGGTCGGGGAGATCGAGCGGCAGCACGGCGCGTCGCCGGAGACGCGCCCGGCGCAGCGCGCGCTGGCCTTCGACCTGACCGCGCGGGTGCACGGCAGGGAAGAGGCGGAGCGACAGGTTCGAGTCGCGGACGCAGCCTATGGCGGAGGGCCAATTACCGATCCGGACGTCCTCGACACGCTCTACGGCTCCCTTGAGCACCACGATGCGACCGCGGACGAGCTGGCGATGAGCGCTCTCGATTACGCGGTCGCAAGCGGCTTCATGGCCTCCAGGGGTGAGGCGCGCCGCCTGATCAGCCAGGGCGGCCTCGCCATCAACGACGTCCGCATCACTGAGGCCGACGCGCCGCTGCCCGCTCTCATCGCCGATCGCTTCCTGGTGCTGCGCTCGGGCAAGAAGCGCATGCGCATCGACCGCCGCGCGCAATGACGGCTCAGACCGTCGACGACGAGCACTTCTTCGACGACGGTGGACCAGCCTTCCTGGTCCGTCCAACCGCCGAGACCGTCCTCGGTGGTGTGCTGTGGCTGCACTGGTTCGATCAAGACGCGCCCGACGGCAATCGCACGCAGTTCCTGCCGGAGGCGGAGGAGCTGGCGGGCCAGGGTGTCGTGTCGGTTCTGCCGCAGCTGCTGTTTCCGTGGGCGTCGGATCCGGCCGATGCAGAGGCAGACATAGCCCGGATCGAGCTCGAGAGCGACCGGCTGCGCAAGGCGGTCGACTGGCTGGCCGAGTTCGACGCGCCCGTCGTCTTCGTTGGTCACGACTTCGGGGCGATGCACGGGCTGCTGGTGATGGCGCACGACCGCCGGATCCGGGCCGGCGTGCTGATGGCCCCGGCCAACCGGTGGGCGAACTGGTTCCTGCGGTTCTGGCAGGTCAGGGGCGATCGATTCGACTACCTGCGCGCCCTGAGCCTGTTTGATCCCATTGAGCGCGTCGCATCCGTGGCGCCTCGGGCGCTGCTCTTCCAATACGCGGAGAACGACTTCTTCATCGCCGGCATGGATGCGCGCGAGCTCCACAACGCGGCGGGCCAGCCCAAGCGCATGAAGACCTATCCACCAGACCATGCGCTGCGCCACCTGGAGGCGCGCGCTGACCGGCGCCAGTTCATCCTCGCGGAGCTCGAGGCGAGCGACTGGCGAAAGCGCGAGGACGCTCGATGACAGACGCGACGTGGGCTGAATTCGAAGCCGCGGCGCCAGGGATGGCGGCGCGCGGTCGCGAGCTGCTCTATCGCGGCGGCGACGGCGAGGCGATGCTCGTCACGGTCCGCGGCGATTCGCCGCCGCGTCTTCATCCGGTCAACGCCGGTGTTGTCGATGGCCACCTTTATACCTTCGCGCAGGCGAAGTCGGCCAAGCGCACCGATTTGGACGAGGACGGCCGCTACGCCCTGCACACCCACTATGACCCGCGGGCGCCGCACGAGTTCATGCTGCGCGGCCGTGCCCGACGCGTGGACGATCAGGCGTTGCGCGGCGCGGTGGCGGCGAGCTGGTTCTTCAACGCCAAGGACTACCCGCTGTACGAGCTGCTGATCGAGCACGCGCTACTCGGCCATCGCCCGACCGCCGACGACTGGCCGCCGGTCTATTCCTCCTGGAAGGCGTCAGTCACCCAGGCTGACTCCTCTCGACGACCTCCAGCAGGCGCTCGTTCTCCGGCCGCGAGCGGACCGTAAGCCGCAGGTGGCCGCGCAGCGGGTTGGCCGGTCCGAAGGTGCGCGGAACGAGGCCTGCGTGCAGCAGGCTGTCGGCGGCTCGCTCGGCGGCATCGTGGTTGCCTATCGAGACGAGCAGGAAGTTCGTGGTGCTGGGCAATGGTTGCCAGCCGCGTGCCGCCAGGCCGGCGGCGAGCCACTCGCGCTCCGCGGACAGCGTCGCCACGTTCTCCAGCGCGTACTGCGGCGCGCGCAGCGCCCGCGCCGCGACGTGGGCGGACACCGTTGAGACGCTCCCCGGTGGCCGGACGCGCTCGAGCCGTTCGATGACCGACCGATCGGCCACACCGAAACCCACCCGTACGCCAGCCAGTCCAAACGCCTTCGACAGCGTCCTGACGACGACCAGGTTCTGGTAGCGCGACCTCAGCCCGACCACCGTCTGGCCGCTGAACTCGAAATACGCCTCGTCGACCACGACGAGAGGCGGCGCGGGCACGGCGGATGCCGTCTGGATGACCTGTTCCAGCCGGTCAATCGGCTCGAGCTGACCAGTCGGGTTGTTGGGCGAGCACAGCCAGACGACCTGCACCTTGGGCAGTTCGCTGACCATCGCTGTGACGTCGAGCCCGTAGCCCTGATCGCGTCCCAGCCGCGGTACGGACACGATGCGTGCCGCGCGCTGGCCGGTCAGGACGCCGTACATCGCGTAGGTGGGGATCGGCACCATCGCCGCGGCGCCGGCCGGCAGGTACGCCTTGGCGACGAGGTCGAGCACCTCGTCCGCGCCCGCGCCGATCACCAGCTCGTGCGGCTCGACGCCGATGTACGCGGCCGCCGCCGCGGTCACCTCCGCGTAGGACGAGTCGGGGTACTCATTGACGCTCGGTTCGAAAGGGCCGCGCAGCGCTTCCGGGAGCCACGGCGGCGCGACCGGCGACGTATTGGTGTCGAAGCGCAGGATGTCCTCGGCCCGGAGCCCGTAGCGTGCCGCTATGGCCGCGTTCGACGGCTCCCACGTGTAGACCTGCGACTGCGGCGGGCGGCTCATCGGTCGCGCCGACCTGTCAAATGCAGCACTGGGTAGGCACCGAATCTCGAAATCGGCCGAATCCTCCGTCAGGCGCAGGACTGGTCAGGCCGCTGACAGACAAGACCGATTCCCGTGCAGACCAGCCCTGCATTTGGCGGAAAGGACCCAGCAGCGCGCCGCGACGTTCGCGGCGCTAGGCCGCTGCGTTCTTGTGCGCCTCGATGACCTTCTGGGCGACGTGTGGCGGCACTTCCTCGTAGTGATCCAGCTTCTGGCTGAAGACGCCGCGGCCACCGGACAGCGAGCGCAGCTCGGTCGCGTAATTGAAGAGCTCGGCCTGGGGCACGTGGGCACGCACGACCTGCGTGCCGTTGGACGAGTCCATGCCCAGCACGCGGCCGCGGCGCGTATTGAGGTCGCGGTTGACGTCGCCCATGTACGCCTCCGGGACCTGCACCTCGACGTCCATGATCGGCTCGAGCAGGACCGGTGATGCCTCCTCGATCCCATTGCGCGTCGCCAGCTGCCCGGCCAATCGGAAAGACAGCTCGTCCGAGTCGACCGTGTGGAACGAGCCGTCGTAGAGCGTTGCCTTGAAGTCGATCACCGGGAAGCCGGCGACGGGTCCCTTGTCGGCGACGTCGCGCACGCCCTTCTCGACGCCCGCCCAAAACTGGCGCGGCACCGACCCGCCGACGATGCGCGTCGCAAACTCGACACCGGCGCCGGGGTTGGGTTCGATCTCCAGCCATATGTGGCCGAACTGTCCGCGTCCGCCTGACTGCTTCTTGTGGCGCCCCTCGACCTGGGTCTTGGAGCGGATCGTCTCGCGATAGGGGATGCGCGGCGAGTGAGTGACGACGGCGGCGCCGAACTTGCGCTTGAGCCGCTCGATGACCACCGCGACGTGTGAGTCGCCCTGCGCCCACAGCAGCTGTTCGCCGGTCTCTGTCTGGCGCTCGACGTGCACGCCCGGATCCTCTTCGAGCAGCCGGGACAGCGCCGCGCCCATCTTGTCCAGGTCGGCCTTGGTCTGCGGCTCGATCGCCACTGGCAACGATGGCTGCGGGAACTCGATCGGCGGCATCTTGAATGGCTTCTCGCGCGCCGACAGGGCGTCACCGGTGTGCGTGTGGACGAGCTTCGCGATCGCGCCGATCTCGCCGGCTGAGATGACACCCACAGGCTCCGTGTCCTTGCCCTTGACGCGCAGGACCTGGCCGATGCGCTCTTCCTCGCCGCGGTCCGCGTTCCACACGTGGTCGTGCGAGGCGATCTTGCCGCTGAACACGCGGAAGTAGGTGAGCCGGCCCACGAACGGGTCAGCGGTGGTCTTGAAGACGCGCGCCAGGAGCGGGCCGTCCGCCTTCTGTTCAACTTCGACCTCGGCACCCTTGGCGTCGATCGCCTTGACCGGCTTCTCCTCATCGGGGGAGGGAAAATAGCGCGTGATCGCGTCGAGCACGCCCTCGATGCCGATGTCGTGGCCCGCCGCGGTGACGAGGACGGGCGCCAGGATCGAGTCGCGCACGCCGCGGTGGAGGCACGCATCGAGCTCGGCGTCGCTGATCTCCTGGCCCTCGAGGTACTTGGTCAGCACCTCGTCATCTGCTTCTGCCGCGGCCTCGAGCAGCTGCTCGCGCCGGCGCGCCACCTCGTCCGAAAGCTCGGCCGGGATCTCGATCTCGGAGCGCTTGCCCTTCTCCCAGACATACGCCTTGCGATGCACCAGGTCCACGTAACCCTTGAACTGGTCCGCTTTGCCAATGGCCAGGTGGAGCGGCGCGATCTTGTTGCCGAAGGACGCGCGCAGGGCATCGAGGGCCGCGGATGGGTCGGCGTTCTCGCGTTCGCAGCGGGTGATCACGAAGAGCGCCGCCGTCCCATGTGCGCGGCCCAGCGCGACCGCGCGCTCAGTGCCCGCCTCGACACCACCGGAGGCGTCCATTGTCAGTAGCGCGGCATCTGCGGCCTCGAAGCCCTGGACCACTTCCGCCGCGAAATCGGCGTAGCCGGGCGTATCGATGAGCGTGATCTCGTAACCGTCATGGTTCATCGTCGCCACTGCCAAGGAGAGCGACTGCTTGCGCTTGTGCTCCTCCGGCTCGAAATCGAGCGTGGCCGTTCCATCGGTGACCTTGCCCAGCCGGGTTATCGCCCCGCCGGTGAAGAGCAGGTGCTCGGCCAAGGTGGTCTTTCCCGAATCGGAGTGACCGGCGATAACGACGTTACGGAGCTTGTTCATCTCAAGGGTGGGCATGGGCGCAGCATATAGAATCGGTCGCGATGTCCGGTCATTCCAAGTGGTCCCAGATCAAGCGCCAGAAAGGCGCCAACGACGTCAAACGCGGCGCCATCTTCACCAAGATGGGCCGCGAGATCGCGATTGCGGCGCGCACGGGCGGCGGCGACCCTGACGGCAACTTCCGGCTGCGCCTCGCAGTCGACAAGGCGCGCGCCGTGAACATGCCCGCAGACACCATCAAGCGCGCGATCGAGAAAGCTGCGGGCGGCTCAGCCGCGGAGCAGTTTGACGAGATCGTTTACGAGGGCTATGGCCCCGGCGGTGTCGCGATCCTGGTCGAGACCGCGACGAACAATAAGAACCGCACCGCGAGCGAAATTCGCTCGGCATTCACCAAGGGCGGCGGCTCGCTCGCCGGCGCCGGCAGCGTCGCCTGGCAGTTCGAGCAGCGCGGCGTTGTCGCCGTCATGCGCAAGGGCAGGAACGCCGACGACATCGCGCTCGAAGCGATCGACCTGGGCGCGGACGATGTCGATACCGAATCGGACCCGATCGAGGTCATCACCGGACCGACCAGCCTGGAGAAGCTGCGCAAGGAGCTCGAGGCATCAGGCATGAAGATCGAGTCGGCTGAGCTGACGATGCAGGCCAAGACGCCCATCGACGTGGACCTCCACGTGGCTGAGCAGAACCTGCGCCTGATCGAGCATCTCGAGGACCTCGAGGACGTCCAGCGCGTCACGGCCAACTTCAACCTGCCCGCGGAGTTGCTGGCCGAGGCTGCGGCCGTCTAGCCCTTTCCCTAGGCTAGGTAGGTGATCGTCCTCGGCATCGACCCCGGCACTGCCGCGACCGGCTACGGCGTCGTACTGCGCGAGGGCTCTCGACTGACGGCCCTCGACTACGGCTGCCTGGAGACACTGCCGACGCAGCAGCTGCCGGTCCGCCTGCTCGAGATCCATCGCGCGGTGACTGAGCTGATCCTGACCCACAAGCCAGAGCGCCTTGGCGTCGAGCGGCTCTTCTTCAACAAGAACGTCCAGACCGCGTTCGCCGTTGGCCAGGCACGCGGCGTCGTCCTGCTCGCGGCCGCCGAGCACGGGCTGCCGGTCTTCGAGTACGGGCCGCATGAGGTCAAGCTCGCCGTGACCGGCTACGGCCGCGCCCAGAAGGACCAGGTCCAGAAGATGGTCCAGGCCGTGCTCAGGATGCCGGTCCTGCCGCGTCCCGATGACGCGGCCGACGCGCTCGCCGTGGCAATCTGCCTCGCCCACGCTCGCCCCGGCGTGGCATAGCGCGCAGCGCGTTGATGACACGTTGATCGCGTTCGTCGAGGGCAAGGTCGCGACCATCGGTACCGATTCGGCCGTGTTGGAGGCCGGCGGAGTGGGCTACCGGATCTTCTGCGGGCCGGGGACGCTGAGCGGCCTGAAGGAGGGCGCGACGGTGCGCCTCTTCACGCATCACCTGGTGCGCGAGGACCTGCAGGCGCTGTACGGCTTCAAGACCGGCGAGGACCTGGGCTTCTTCGAGCTGCTGATCACGGTCACCGGCGTCGGGCCCAAGGTGGCGATGGCCATCGTCTCATCGCGTTCGGTCACCGACCTTCAGCTGGCGATCTTCCAGGGCGACGAGAGCGTGCTCACGGCGGTGTCGGGCGTCGGCAAGAAGCTCGGGGCGCGCATCGTGCTCGAGCTCAAGGAGAAGGTGTCGGCGGCCGGCGCACCGACCGGAGCCGGGGCTGGATCGGCAGAGTCAGAGGTTGTGGCGGCTCTCCAGGCGCTCGGTTATTCGTCATCAGAGGCGCGGGAGTCGGCGCGCGGCGCGGTCGCGTCGCTGCCCGTGGGCGCGTCACTCGAAGAGCGCGTCAAGGCCGCGCTGCGGGTCCTCCGGCGCGACTAGCCGCAAGCGCAGGTAGTCTCCGTCTGAATGCTCGACGTCGCGGGTCTCATGCTGATCACGGTCGTCGTCCTGGCCGTGGTGTTCGACTACATCAACGGCTTCCACGACACGGCGAACGCGATCGCGACCTCGGTTGCGACACGCGCCCTTCAGCCCCGCGTCGCGATCGCCATGGCCACAGTCTTCAACTTTGTCGGCGCGTTCGCCGGGACGGCGGTGGCAAAGACCATCGGCGCCGGACTCGTGGAGGAGGCGACGACCAGCACCACGGTCATCGCCGCCGCCCTTGTCGGGGCGATCGTGTGGAACCTGATCACGTGGTGGCTCGGGTTGCCCAGCTCGAGCAGCCACGCCCTGATCGGGGGGTTGCTGGGTTCTACGCTGGTCGCCGCTGGCACCGGCGCGTTCAAGATGCAGGGCATCATCGACAAGGTGCTCTTCCCGATGATCAGCTCGCCACTGATCGGTTTCGTGGTCGCCCTCGTGCTGGTGGTCAGCCTGTTCTGGCTCTTCCGCAAGGCGCCGCGCCGGCCGATGACCACCGTCTTCCGGAGGTTGCAGATCCTGTCGGCCGGCTTCATGGCCTTCTCGCATGGCTCCAACGATGCCCAGAAGACGATGGGCATCATCACCCTGGCGCTGTTCTCGGCCGGGGCGATCGCCACCGTGGATGTGCCGGTCTGGGTGATCATCGTGGCTGCTTCGGCGCTGTCCCTGGGAACGGCGGTCGGCGGCTGGCGGATCATGCACACCATGGGTCACCGCGTCGTCAAGCTTGAGCCGGTCCACGGCTTCGCGGCCGAGACGACGGCGGCCACCGTGCTGTTCACGACGGCCCATTTCGGAATGCCGGTCTCGACGACGCACGTCATCTCGGCGGCGATCATGGGTGTCGGCACGGCGCACGGGGTACGCGGCGTGCGCTGGGGCGTGGCCCGGCGCATCCTGCTGGCTTGGGTCATCACCCTTCCCGCGGCAGGCTTCGTGGCGGCGGTCACGTGGCTGCTGCTTCATTTTCTTGGACTTGGCTGAGGAGGTAACCCGGTGAGCCTGCGACTGATCCCGCGCGACATAAAGTTCTTCGACCTATTCGAGGCGGGCGGTGAGAACGTCGCTGCCGCCGGCAAGGCACTGCACGAGCTCGTCGACAACTTCGATCGGCTCGACGAGCGCATCCGCGACATCCAGGCGCTCGAGAAGGAAGGCGACCGCATCGATCGCGAGATCGGCCAGCGACTTGAGGACTCCTTCGTTGCGCCCTTCGACCGCGAAGACATCCACACCCTGAGCGGCCGCCTCGACGACGTGCTCGACTACATCCAGGCCGTGGCCGAGAGCCTGTCGATCTACGACGTTCAGAAGCCCACCGACGATTGTCGAGAGCTGGCGCGCATCCTGGCTGATCAGGGCGTCGAGCTGGGCGCGGCGCTGAACAAGCTGAACAAGGTCAAGGCCACGACCGTGCACCTCGAGAAGATTCATGAGCTGGAGCACCGGGCAGACGGCGTCTCGCGAGCCGCGATCGCGCGCCTTTTCAAGGACCGCCATGATCCGCTTGAGGTCATCAAGTGGCGCGAGCTCTATCTCGAGATGGAGAACGCGATTGACGCGGCGGAGGACGCCGCGGAGGCGATCGAGCGCATGATCCACAAGAGGGTGTGACCCGTTCGAACCCCGCCCGCGCGCCGATCCCGGCAAATGTGCTCGCCTGTCAGCCTTAGGCGTGCCCGCTCCGGCGGATTGGGACTTTGGGATGTGCCGCTGACCGTGGGCAACCGCCGGATCCGTCGCTTTGCCCGGCTCTGTGGACCCGCCGTGACGCATAAGGTTGACCAGTCAGCACATGTGCTGGGAACTGGACCACGGAGCGTCGAACATGCGTTCTATACCCGTCAAAACCTGGTAGACTGACGCCCGATGCAGGAATCCGGCCTGGAGCCCGACCGCCCCGTCGTCACGGGCACCCTGTCGGTCGAAGAAGTCGCTGTCGAGACGTCTCTCCGACCACGCCTGCTGGCCGAGTACATCGGTCAGGGGACCGTCAAGCAGAACCTCGAGATACTGCTCGCAGCTGCCCGCCAGCGC
>DATBRX010000178.1:0-8928 GCA_036560085.1 Candidatus Limnocylindrales bacterium | reverse complement strand
GATGATGATGTCCGGGCCCTCGTTGGCCGGGCCGCGAAGCACGAGCTGGTCGCGGATATCGCCGAAGCCGATCTCGTAGATCTGCACCGGCACGTTGTACTCCGCCGTGAACGCCGCCGCCACGTTGGCGAGGATCGGCGCGCGGGTGTTGTCAGCCCAGATCGTCAGTGTGCCTTCGACGGCGCCCGGAGGCGGCGTGGGTGAGGGCGTGACGTTAGGCGTTGCGGACGCTTCTGCCGTCGGGCTCGCCTCCGCGGTCGCGGAAGGCGCCGCGGTTGGCGTGGCCGGGGCCGCGCTCGGTGTGGCCGTGCGCGAGGGGGTGGCCGCCGGTGTCGGCGACGCTCCCGGGCCCGCACAGGCCGCCAGGATCAGGACGAGCGCCGTAAGGGCGCCGCCCATGTTGAGAGTTCGAGACATCCTCTGGTTAATCCTCCTTGCCGGCCGCCATGGCTGGCGACCGATTATGCATTGATAGCCGATGCGCACGATCTGTGCGCCGGTCGCGCGGCCTACGCCGCAATTCCACTCATCGCATCAGCCGTCGCCGATCACCTCCTGACTCGGTTGCCTGGGCGGTGCCGTCGAGCGGCGCACAACCAGGCGCGTCTCCAGGACACGGTGTTCACCCACGCGGCCACTGCCCGGGCTCAACGCCCGCAGCAACATCCGCGCCGCCTCCTCCCCCTTGCGTCGCACCGGTTGGTGGACGGTCGTGAGTGGCGGATCGGTGAAGCGAGTGAGTGGCAGGTCATCGAAGCCGACGATGCTCAGATCGTTCGGTACCGATAGGCCCAGGTGACGGGCGGCCTGCAGGACTCCTGCAGCCGCAGCGTCACTCATCGAAAGCACGCCCGTGGGCCGCAGCCCATCTTCCCAGGCGCGCAGGAAGGCGGCTTCGCCACCTTCGAAGGTGGCCGGCGCCTGGCGAATGCTGCCCGCGCCCAGCTTCACCTCGTAGTCCTCCAGGGCGAGCCGATAGCCCCGCATGCGGCGGCTCATCACGCTGCCGCCTTCGCTACCCGCCGCGTCGACGTCCTGCGACTCGGACGGCTCCATCGTCAGCACCAGTAGGTCGCGGTGGCCCAGCTCGAGCAGGTGCGTCGCGGCCGCCAGCGCGCCGGCCGTGTCATCGACGGCGATCGCGCCGTGCTCCGGCCATGCGGGCGCGTCCACGAGGACGGTCGGCACGCCAGTGCGCCGGATGGCCTCGACCTCGGGATGGTGGTGGTCCAGGCCGATCACGATCACGCCGTCAACGGTCGCGCGCTCCATCGCCCGCTCCAGCGAGCCGTGCAAGGGCGAGATGAAGAGCAGCCCGAAGCCACGGTCCTCGGTCACCGCCGACACGCCCTCGGCAAAAAGGGCGAAGAACGGGTTGGCAAATGCCTGCGCGAGCGGGTTGGGTGACAGGATGCCCAGTGTTGCCGTCGAGCCGGCGGTCAGCATGCGCGCGACGGGGTGCGGCCGGTAGCCGAGTGTCAGCGCGACCTGGCGGATGCGCTCGGCCGTCTGCGGCTTGAGCCGCTCGGGACTGTTGAACGCGAATGAGACAGCCGCCTTGCTGACGCCCGCCTCGCGTGCGACATCGGCTATTCGTGCCCTGGGTGCCGGCGGATCCGATGAACGGTCCGACACACGCTCCGACACACGCTCTTCCAACCGCCGCTACTCCGCCTATCCGCGGCCTATTGTCGCGGTCTGCACCTGGTGGACCGGACGGCCGCCGAGCCTGTCCGGGCCTCGCAAGCGCTCTCCTCAACCGGTTTAGCAAACCGGTTTAGCAACCATCCAACACTGGCTGGGCGGTGTCAAGTCCAAATCCGCCCGATTACCCGTCCCGGGAGTCCGACGTCACTTCGACCGATGCGAGAATGAGCGGGTGTTCGAAGTCGTGCGGGCCATGCCGCCAGGCGTGCGCGTCGTTCTTGCCTTCGGCTTCCTGCTCCTGGCGGGCCTCGGGCTGACGCTGCCGCTGGTCGTCAGGGAGGCGGTGGAGGCGCCCGTCTCGCCACTCGGCCTGCTCTACATGCTCCTGCTGGCGTACCTCGTCTTCACCCTCACGCTCATCCTGCAGCGCAAGCAGGCGGCGTGGATGCTCAGCCTGGGCCTCGCGTCGCTCAGCGTGCCGCTGGCGATCGGCCTGTACTCCCTGGCCGGCACACTCGGTTTGGCCGCGGGCATCCTCCTGACTGTCGTGCTCTTCTGGTCGCTGCGCGGTGAACGGGTGCGCGGCTGGTTCAACGAACCGTGATCCCCGTTGCCGGTCGGTGACAGGCGCGTAAGCGGCGATTCCCGTACGCTTGCGCCAATTCAGCTAGCTCTGCTCCGCCCGTGCGAACGCCGGCGCGGCGTCACGACCTAACGGAGACCGTTCACAAGTGGCCAAGCGATCACGTCGTCCGACGCGTCCCGAGCCAACCGCCGCTCCCACTTCGGGCGACCAGACTCGCGTGGCGAGTGGCTCCGGCAGCACGCGTCCCCGCACCTCGCGCCCGCGCCGCGCGTACGCGCAACCCAGCCTGTTCGAGCGCTACCGCTCTCTGATCTTTGGTGGCGCAGCCGTGTTCGGCGTCGTGATCCTCGCCTGGCTGTTCCTGCAGGGTGGGGCACGCGCCGGTTACGAGTGCGGCGCGCTGTTGACGCCCGGCCCGAGCGAGTCGCTTACGCCCGGCCTGCCCACGTCAACGCCCAGCCCAACGCCATCGGCCACGCCCACACCCTCGATCACGGCCGGGCCCAGCGGCTCTGCCGGCCCATCCGGCTCACCGACCGCCGCGCCCACTGGTTCGCCGACAGCCGCGCCCTCACCGACGCCGGTGGCCACGCCGGTGCCGGAGCCGACGCCGCGCCTGGGCTTCAGCACCGGGCTGCTCGGTCGCAACCATGTGCGCGACCTGAACACGGTCATCAAGTACACCTTCTGCCCGCCAACGTCGGGCGACCACTTCAACGACCTCTCAGGAGGCCGGGGCCCCATCAGGCCTGCCGTCTACCCGCCCAACGAGGAGCAGATTCCGGGCGGGTGGCTGCACAACATGGAGCACGGCTACGTGGTCGCGCTGTATCGCTGCCCGAGCGGCGTCCTCGGCGAGGGTGACTGCATCAGCCAGGCTGAGATGGACGAGATGCAGGCCTTCTTCGACCAGGTACCGGATTCGATTAATCCGTCCTGCCCGACCAAGGTCCTCGTCGCCCGTTTCGACAGCATGGATACGAAGTTCGCGGTGCTCGCCTGGGGCCGCGCCCTGCTCACAAACGAATTTGATCTCGACACGGCGCTGCTTTTCAACCAACAATGGCAGGACCAGCCAGCGGCACCCGAGCGAGGCAGTTGTTGAGATGACATCCAGCACTATGCGCGTCAGCCGCCGGAGCACTACCACTACCGCATGACCACCCAAGCGGCGGCCGTCATCGACGCTCCGCCGCGAGGGATCGCCATGCGCGCCCTGGTCAAGGAATCTGCCGGTCCCGGCGCGCGGGTGCGCGAGGTCCCGGTGCCTGAGCCGGGGCCCGGGGAGATCCTCGTCAAGGTCCTGGCCGCCAGCGTGTGCGGCACCGACGTACACATCGAGCGCTGGGACAAATGGGCGCAGGACAACTTCGGTCCGCCGCCGATGACCTTCGGCCACGAGATGGCGGGCATCGTCGTCGCGCGCGGCCCGGGCGCGATGCGCATCCCCTTGGGCGAGCTCATCGCGGCTGAGACGCACTGGGTCGATTGGACGTGCTACCAGTGCCGTACGGGCCGCGCCCACGTCTGCCAGAACAACCGCACCCTTGGCGTCAAGGTGCCCGGCGCATTCGCCCAATACGTCGTCATGCCTGAGGCCAATGCGTGGGTGTCGGACGGCCTGACGCCTGAGATCGCGGCGCTCCAGGAGCCGCTCGGCAACGCCGTGCATGCCGCGTTCGTCGAGGAGGTCGCCGGCCAGACGGCCGTAGTCACTGGCTGCGGGCCGATCGGCCTGATGAGCATTGGCGTGCTCAAGATGGCCGGCGCGCGCGCCGTCTACGCCACTGACATCAACCCCGAGCGCCTGGCGATGGCGACGCAGATGGGCGCCGACCTTGCCCTCGACGCACGTGATGACGTGGTCGGCCGCTTGAGGGCAGAGACGGACGGCAACGGCGTCGACATCGTGCTCGAGATGAGCGGCTCTGCCGCTGCGCTCCACCAGGGCCTGGCCGCAGTCACAAATGGCGGCCGCGTGTCACTGCTTGGCACGCATGCCACGCCCGCGACGCTCGACCTCAGCCAGGAGGTCATCTTCAAGGGCATCCGCGTCTACGGCATCACCGGCCGGCGCCTGTGGGACACGTGGTATCGCACGACGGCGCTGCTCGAGGAAGGCCTCGACATCTCACCGATCATCACCCACCGCCTGCCACTCGGCGACTATGCACAGGCCTTCGACCTGGTCGCGTCTGGCCATGCAGGCAAGATCGTCCTCTTGCCGCAGGAGGAGTAGACGAAATGGCGACCACGATGGAGCCGACTACCCCGATTACCCGCACTGACCCGCTGGCGTATCTCCAGGCAGAGATCGACGACCTGCGGGCCAAGAACCTGTACCGGCCGCTGCGCATCATGTCCGGCGCCCAAGCCGTGCACACCACGGTCATGGGTCGGCCGGTCATCAGCCTCTCGTCGAACAACTACCTCGGCCTGACCACCCATCCGCGGCTCGTCGAAGCGGCCATCAAAGCCGTGCGCGAATTGGGCGTCGGCACCGGCGCCGTGCGCACCATCGCCGGCGCGACCGAGCTGATCGAGGAGCTCGAGCGACGCCTGGCGAGCTTCAAGCACGTCGAGGCGGTCCTGACCCTGCAGAGCGGCCTGACGTCGAACAGCGGCACGATCCCGGCGATCACCGCTGAGGGCGACCTCATCGTCAGCGACGAGCTCAACCACGCCTCGATCATCGACGGCGTGCGCCTGTCGCGCGCCGAGCGCACGGTCTTCCCGCATCGCGACGTTGACGGCCTGGAGAAGGTCCTGCGCGAGGCGCGCGCCAATGGCGGCAAAAACGGGCCGTACAAGAACATCCTGGTCATCACCGACGGCGTCTTCTCGATGGACGGCGATATCGCGCCGCTCGCCGGGATCTGCGACGTGGCGGATAGGTACGAGGCGGCAGTCATGGTCGACGACGCCCACGCGAGCGGCGTCCTCGGCAAGAACGGCCGCGGCACCATCGATCACTTCGACCTCCACGGCCGAGTCGACATCCAGGTCGGCACTCTCTCCAAGGCCGTCGGCGTCATGGGCGGCTACATCGCCGGGCGGCAACACCTCAAGGACTTCCTGACCCAGCGCTGTCGCCCGCTGCTCTTCTCCACGTCGCAACCGCCGGCCGTCGCGGCGGCATGCATCGCGGCGATCGACGTGCTCGAGGGGGAGCCGGAGCGGATCGAGCGCCTGTGGGACAACGCCCGCTTCTTCAAGTCGGCCCTCCAGGGCCTCGGCTTCGACACCGGAATCTCCGAGACGCCCATCACTCCGGTCATCGCCGGCGACGAGGCCAAGGCGCAGCAGCTCGCCGCGCGGCTCTTCGAGGAGGGCGTCTTTGCCACGAGCGTCGTCTTCCCGACGGTCGCGCTGGGCAAGGCGCGCGTGCGCACGATCGTCACCAGCGAGCACTCGCGCGACGATCTCCACACCTGCATTAACGCCTTCGAGAAGGTAGGCCGCGAACTTCGCCTGATTTGATGCCCCTCTAATCGTGGCGCAGCGCTGGGTTTGCCTGGACGTCGGTGAGACGCTGATCGACGAGTCGCGCGTCTGGGAAACATGGGCGCAGATCCTGGGCGTGACGCGCTTCACCTTCATGGCGGCGATGGGCGCGATGCTCGCGCGCGGCCGCCAGTTCGATGAGGTATTCGAGTTCCTAGGCGTCAAGAACCGCGACGAGCATCGTGCCGCCTTCAACGCGGCGTACGGCGGGTTCCAGGAACGCGATCTCTACCCTGACGCGAAGCCCGCGCTCGATGCGCTGCGCGCCGCCGGTTACCGCGTCGCCATCATTGCCAACCAGCCTGCAGAGCGAACCGACGAGCTGCGCTTCCTGGGCGTCCGTGCCGAGGTCATGGGTATGAGCGCCGAGATGGGCGTGCACAAGCCGGCACCCGAGTTCTACGTGGCGGCGCTACAGCGCATGGGCGATCCGCCCGCGGCCGAAGTCGCATACGTTGGCGATCGGCTCGACAACGACATCGATCCCGCGGCCGCAGCCGGGATGCGGACGGTCTGGATCCGGCGCGGACCCTGGGCGGCCATCACGACGGACACGCCACCACCTGGAACGCTCGTCGTGGATTCGCTCGACGAGCTCGTGCGGCGCATCGACGAGGTCTGGGCGTGAAGCTGACCGTGGTCGGCTGCGCGCCGGCCTACACCGCGCGGACCGGCCGCGCCTCATCTTGCTACCTCGTCGAGCATGGCCCGACACGCCTTGCTCTCGACTTCGGCCTGGGCGCGTTCGCCGAGCTGTGGCGCTACACGCCGCCAGGCGAACTGACCGCGATTGCCATCAGCCACCTGCACGCCGACCACAACGTCGATCTCATCCCGCTCCGCCACTGGGTCAGGTTCGAGAACGACGGTCGCGGCCCTGCGCTTCACGCACCCGCCGACCTGCGACAGCGCATGGCCGACTACCAGCAGTTCCCGGACCCACACACGAAGCCGTCATTCCTGGCCGACTTCGCCGGCGACCCGCTCGCGGTCGGAAGCTTCGTCGTCGGCGACCTGCTCATCGAGGCGAAGCACGTCACGCACATCGCCGACTCTTTCGCGTTCCGCGTGTCGGTCGCGGGTGGTGATGGGCCGGGGTTGGTCTACTCGGGTGACTGCGCGGTCGCGGACGACCTGCTGCCGCTGATACGTCCTGGTGACACGCTGCTGTGCGAGGCGGCTTTCGGCAGCGGCCCCCGCGACGCGCCCATTCACCTGACCGCGGCCGAAGCCGCAGGCGCGGCGCTGCGCGGCGACGCCTCGCGTCTCGTTCTGACGCACATCCTCGACAAGCGCGACGAGGCCGGATCGGTGGCGATCGCCGGAGGGGTCTTCGGCGGCGCGGTCGAGGCGGCGCAGCCCGGGCTCACGCTCGACATCAGTTAGGCTCGCGCTCATGAGCACGACGCGCGACCTGGTTCGCGACCGGGTTGTGGCCGCGTTTGTCGCGGCCGTTGAAGACGGACGCCTGCCGCCCTTCCCGCCGGAGCCGCCTGTCGTCTTCGATGTCACTCGCCCCGCGAGCACGGAGCACGGCGATTACGCGACCAATGCCGCGCTCAAGATGGCCGGCAAGATGGGCCGGCCACCGCGCGAGCTCGCGACGGTGCTCGCGGCGGCCATCGGCACCGACGACGTCATCGCCAAGGTTGACGTCGCCGGGCCGGGCTTCGTCAACATCTTCCTGGCGCCGGGCTACGTCGAGCGCGCCATCGACGAGATCCGCGCTGCCGGCACGTCGTACGGCCGCGGCCAGCTATCCGCGCCGAAGAAGATCAACGTCGAGTTCGTTAGCGCCAACCCCACCGGCCCGCTCCACGTGGGTAACGCGCGCGGCGCGTTCGTGGGCGACCTGCTGTGCCGCGTGCTGGAGGCCGCCGGCGTCGATGTCACGCGCGAGTACTACTTCAACGACATCGGCGGCCAGGTCGAGCGGCTGGGCTTGTCGGTCGCGGCCCTGAAGCAGGGCCAGCCCGTGCCCGACGACGGCTACCACGGCGACTACGTCGGTGATCTTGCCCGCGACCTGCCCGATGACGTCTGGCAGCGCGCCCAATCGGAGCCTGAGCGCATGGGCTGGATCGTGGGTGAGTGGGCGTCAGAGGCGACGCGCGGCGGCATCGAGCGCAGCCTCGAGAACCTGGGCGTGCACATCGATGTCTGGAAGGGCGAGGGCTCGCTCCACGCCGAGGGCTACGTCAGCCGCGCGATCGAGAAGCTCAGGGCCAGCGGCGACATCTACGAGCAGGACGGCGCGCACTGGTTCCGCTCTACGAAGTACGGCGACGACAAGGATCGTGTCGTCATCCGCTCGAACGGCGAGCCGACCTACTTCGCGAGCGACATCGGCTACGTCAGCGAGAAGTTCAGCCGCGGCTTCGACGAGCTCATCTACATCTGGGGCGCGGATCACCACGGCACCATCGCGCGGCTCAAGAACGCAGCCCAGGCGCTGGGTTTCGATCGCGATGCGACCAACGTGCTGCTCATCGCGTGGGTCCACTTCGTGCGCGACGGCGTCGAGGTCTCGATGAGCAAGCGCACCGGCGAGTTCGTGACGCTCGACGAGCTGCTCGCAGAGGTGGGCGTTGACGCCGCGCGCTGGTTCTTCGCTTCGCGCGCGCCGAGCACCGGCATCGACTTCGACATCGAGCTGGCCAAGAAGGAGTCGAGCGAGAACCCGGTCTACTACGTGCAGTACGCGCACGCGCGCATCAGCTCCATCCTGCGCAAGGCCACGGACGAGGGCTTGAAGACGGCCGATTCACTCGCTGGCGGTCTGGCCGCCGACCCCGTGGCGCTCGGCCTGGCCAAGGATCTGCTGCGCCTACCGGACATCGTCCGTGACGCGGCCGAGGAGCGCGAGACGCAGTCGATCACCGCTTACGCGACCGAGCTCGCCACGACCTTCCACGCGTTCTACCGCGACCGGCGCGTGGTTGACGCGTCCGATCCGGTGACATCCGGCTACCGCCTCGCGCTGGTTGATGCGACGCGCGTCACCCTGGCCGCCGCGCTCGGGCTGTTGGGGATCTCCGCGCCCGACTCGATGTAGCTCTCCGCAAGGAGGCCGCGGCTATTCGTCGGCGATGCTTACGTCGACGCGCGTGAAGTTGATGCCGGTCACCGTCACGCCGGTGAACGTGCCGGAGAGCTCATCGATGCGCGACTTGAACTCCATTGCGTCCGCG
>DATBRX010000177.1:0-3477 GCA_036560085.1 Candidatus Limnocylindrales bacterium | reverse complement strand
ACAACGATCGAGGCGCTCGCCGCGGTCCTGGGTGGCGCGCAGTCGCTCCACACGAACGCGCGCGACGAGGCGCTCGCCCTGCCCACGGAAGCGGCCGCGCGCCTCGCGCTGCGGACTCAGCAGGTCATCGCGTACGAGAGCGGCGTGACGGCCACGCCCGACCCGCTCGCCGGCTCGTACTTCATCGAGCGCCTGACCGACCAGCTCGAGGCGGCGGCGAACGACTACCTCGCCGAGATCGACGCGCTCGGCGGCGCGGTCAAGGCGATCGAGGCCGGCTATCAGCAGCGCCAGATCCAGGAAGCGGCCTATCACTCGCAAAGACGGATCGAGGCGGGCGAGCAGATCGTGGTCGGCGTCAACAAGTTCATGGATGACGAGGTCCACACGCCCGACCTGCAGCGCATCGACCCGCAAGGGGAGCGCGACCAGGTCGCGCGGGTGGCACGCGTCCGCGCGGAGCGCGACGCTGGGGCGTTCGAGGCGTCTTTACGCGCGTTGGCTGAGACCGCGCGCGGCGACGGCAACCTCGTCCCCGCGATCATCGACGCGGTCAAGGCGCGCGCGACGCTGGGCGAGATCAGTGACGCGTTGCGCGTGGCCTTTGGCGAGCACCGAGAGCTGATCACGGTATGAGCGAACCAGAACGCACGTTCGATATCAGTAAGCACCCCGGACGCGTGCATCACGTGGCCGTTGTCGTGCGCGATCTGGACGCAGCGCTCGCCTTCTACAGAGACACGCTGCGCCTGGAACTCGACGTGGTCATGCCCATCGAGAGCGACGGCGTCAAGATCGGCTTCCTGCCCGTCGGCGAGTCGAGCATCGAGCTCGTCCAGCCGACGCGGGACGACACGGGCGTCGCGCGCTTTCTCGCCAACAAGGGCGAGGGCTTCCACCACGTGTGCCTGGAGGTCGATGATCTAGCCGCTGAGCTGAGTCGCCTGGCCGGAGAGGGGATCGAGCTGATCGACACCGCTCCGCGGCGTGGCGCCGAAGGACCGGTGGCGTTCATCCACCCGCGTTCATGCCACGGCGTGCTGGTCGAGCTGATCGAGGCCCCCGGCGGGCCGGCCTGGGAGTCCCTCGGCTACCACTGATCGGTCGGTCGCAGGCCGTGCGGTCGCTCCGGGCTGAGCGGCCCAAACATCCCAGCAAATGTGCGCATAGGTCAGCCTTAAGCCACCGATCAGGTACGTCGGGACCGAAATCGCCCGCGTCTTGTCATCGCTGAGCGTGGATTTGCACGCCGGTAACCCGCGGACGCCGCGATGGGTGGCTTATGGTCGACAGGCCGCTACAAATGCTGGGATGAGACCCGGCGGCGGCGGCGCTCTGGGCCGGGCGATGGGTCGGCATGAGGGCTAGACCTTCTCCCAGTCGACCATCAGCAGGTTGGGGTTCGTGGCCTCGTACTTGACCGGAACGGTCATGCCCTGGAAGAGCCTGTGCGCCTTGGCAACCGGCACCATGGCGGCCGATGCCGGCAGCTTCTTGTCGGGCTGGCCGGGGATCTTGAGCGTCATCTCCATCGTGAAGAGGTGCTCGTCGCCGACGACCTTGCCCGAGTCCTCGAGCTTGTCGATCGTCGCGCTCGCGTCCTGACCGCTGGCGCGCAGGTAGGCGCGCAGTTGTTCGACGGTGTAATTGCCCTGGGCTGCGGTCTGGAAGGGCGCTGCGGCGGCCATGCCGGTCGCGGCCATCGCGGCCTGGACCTGGGCGAGGCTCTCGTCCATGCCGGACCCGCTGGTTGCGCCGGCCGCACTCGTGGCGCCAGCTGTGCCCATGGGTACTGCGCCAACGCCACCCATGGGTACTGCGCCGATGCCGCCCATGACAGGCGAGCCACCACCGAGGCCGCTGGCGCCCCAGTCGACCGCGATGCGATTGAGGTTCAGGGGATCGACGCGCACCTGCAGCGGCGCGCCCGAGTTGAGCCGGCCGAGCAGCATCAGCGGCACGATCTCCGTGTGCTGCGTGGCGTACGGAGTCTGGCCGGGCAGCGCCACGAGCAACTGCATCCGGATCTGTGGGTTCTCGTTGACGTACATGCCGGTCTGCGTCAGCCCGGTGATCGTCGCCGTGCCCGGCGTGCCCGTCTGGAGCAGCGCGTCCGTCGCTGCCGCGCGGCGGCCGACGATGATGCCGATCACGATCAGCACGATGCCGACGAGGGCCATGAAGCCGCCGGTCATCACCATCGCTCCGCCGGCGAACGGGATGTTGCCGAGCATGATCGCCAGGATCGCGCCGACACCCAGCAGGATGGCGCCGGTGATGATCAGCCAGAGCCGACTGTAGTTGCCGATTGTCCCCCCGGTGAACTGCGACACGGTGTTCCTCTCCTTCTGGCTTGCCGCCGAATGTGACGTCCGCCGATCAGCTCGGCTTGACGCCCATCTCCAGGAGCAGCTGCGGGATCTGGCTGGGCGCGTCCGCGACACGGACGCCCGCGGCCTCCAGGGCAGCCACTTTGCTCTGCGCGGTCCCGCGACCGCCACTGATGATCGCGCCGGCATGACCCATGCGTCGCCCGGGCGGTGCCGTCCGGCCGGCGATGAACGACGCCACCGGCGCACCATTCATGTTGGCCGCGATCCATTCCGCGGCGCGCTCCTCGCCGTCGCCGCCGATCTCGCCGATCAGCACGACCGCGTTCGTCTCCGGGTCGTCGCGGAAGAGCGCCAGCATGTCGATAAAGTTTGAGCCCGCGATCGGGTCGCCGCCGATGCCCACGCACGTCGACTGGCCGATGCCCGCTTCCGTCAGCGCCTCCACGACCTCGTAGGTCAGGGTACCCGAGCGGCTGACGACGCCGACATGGCCGGGCCGGTGAATCGAGCCCGGGATGATGCCCACCTTGGCCGTGCCGACGGACGTCGCGCCGGGGCAGTTGGGGCCGATAAGTCGGGCGCCAGCCGCATCGACCACGTGCACGACCTTGAGCATGTCGAGGGCAGGGATGTGCTCGGTGATGCAGAAGATGGTCTTGATGCCCGCCTCGACCGCTTCCAGCACAGCGTCCGGCGCGCCGCCGGCCGGGACGTATATGACGCTCGTGTTGGCGCCGGTCTCAGTGACCGCCTCGAGGCACGTGTTGAACACGGGCACGGGCCGTTCGAGCGCCAGCTGGCCGCCCTTCCCGGGAGTCATGCCCGCAACCACGTTCGTGCCGTAGTCCTGCATCTGCTGAGCGTGGAAGTTGCCCTCACGGCCGGTGATGCCCTGGACGAGGAGGCGCGTGTCGGCGCCGACCAGGATGCTCATGCCGCCACCGCTGCGTGCGTCGCCGCCGCGACCGCGCGCTCAACTGCTTCGTCGAGGGTCGCGGCTGTCTGCAGGTCGGGGTCGCCGGCCTCGGCGAGGATGCGCGCTGCCTCGTCGGCGTTCGTGCCGACGATGCGCACAACCATCGGCACGTGGCGCGACTGCGCGCGGCGTGCCTCGACCAGGCCGTGCGCCACCTCGTCGCCGCGG
>DATBRX010000176.1:0-8030 GCA_036560085.1 Candidatus Limnocylindrales bacterium | reverse complement strand
GTCAGCAGCCAGTCGATCACGCGCTGGTCGAAGTCGTCGCCGCCCAGGTGGGTGTCACCGTTGGTCGCCTTGACCTCGAAGACACCGTCGCCCAGCTCGAGGATCGAGATGTCGAACGTGCCGCCGCCCAGGTCGTAGACGGCGATCTGCTCGTCCTTCTTCTTGTCAAGGCCGTAGGCCAGGGCAGAGGCGGTGGGCTCGTTGATGATGCGCTTGACGTCGAGACCCGCGATGCGGCCCGCGTCCTTGGTCGCCTGGCGCTGCGTGTCGTCGAAATACGCGGGGACGGTGATGACCGCCTCCGTGACCTTCTCACCGAGGTACGCCTCGGCGTCGGTCTTGAGCTTCTGGAGGATCATGGCGCTGATCTCCGGGGGCGTGTAGCCCTTGCCGTCGCTCAGCGTCACCTTGATGCCGTCGCTATTCGCGTCCTTGTCAACCTTGTAGGGCACGAGCTCGCGCGAGCGCTTGACCTCCGGGTCGTCCCAGCGACGACCCATGAAGCGCTTGATCGAATAGACAGTATTGCCGGGGTTCGTGACCGCCTGGCGCTTGGCCACCTGGCCAACCAGGCGCTCGCCGTTCTTCGTGAATGCAACGACCGATGGGACGGTCCTGCCGCCCTCGGCGCTGGGGATGACGGTCGGCTCGCCGCCCTCCATGACTGCCACGACGCTGTTGGTCGTGCCAAGGTCGATGCCGATGATCCTGCCCATGTCTAGTTGAGTCCTCCGGAATTCGTAATGGTCTCGGGTTGCCCGCCTTCAGCGGCGGTCTGGTTGTCGGTTGTTGTCGATCGGGCAACGGCGACCATTGCTGGTCGGAGCACCCGGTCTCTTAGTCGATAGCCCTTCTGGAGCTCGGCGATAACGGTCCCCTCTGGGACGCCCGGCCGGTCCTCTTGGGCGATCGCCTCGTGCTCGTGCGGATCGAACTGCTTGCCCAGCGCCTCGATGGGTGTCAGGCCCTCGCTCTCGAGCAGCTGATCGAGCTTCCGATCGATGGCAACGATGCCTCCGACCCACCCGCTGTCGGCCAGCTCGGCGGGCTTGTTGGCAATCGCCCGATCGAAGTCGTCGACGATCGCCAGCAGCTTGGCGAGCAGCACCTCGTTGGCGAGGCCGACGAGCGCTTCGCGCTCCTGCTCGGTGCGGCGCTTGTAATTGCTGAAGTCAGCCGCTGAGCGCTGCCACGCGGCCTTGTTCTCGGCCGCTTCCTGCTGGGCGGCCTCGAGCTCCGCGCGAAGCTGGTCGATCTGCGCGGTCAGCTTGGCCGGCGATGTGTCGAGCGCGGCGATGCGCTCTTCGGCACGGGTGCGCCGCAGGCGGGGCTGCGGGTGGCGCGGGTCAAAATCGGTCATCGGTACAGCTGCTCCACGAGCTCGTTCATCAGGCCGCTCACGTAGCGCACGGTGCCGATCGCGTGCGGGTAAGCCATCCGCGTGGGACCCAGCACACCAACCACGCCCAGCGCCCGGCCGGGTTGTCCGTACGTCGCCAGGACCAGCGAGACGTCGCGCATCTCAGCGCGTTCGTTCTCGCCGCCGATCAGCACCTGGACATCGCCCGCGGTCGCGAGGCGCGCGACGAGGGAGCCCAGGTAGTCGCGGTTCTGGAGCGCGGCGAAAACGCGGCGCAGCTTCTCGCTTTGACTGAACTCGGGCTCGGACATGACGTTGAGCAGCCCGTCGGAGAACACGTCCTCGACGGTCGCGGCGTCGAACTCGCGCATCAGCTTCTCGACGCGCTGCGTGACGCGAACAGCGAGCGGGGGCGCGTCGGGATCTTGGGCGAGCGCGGCCATGCGCGAGGCCACCTGGCGCGCCGATTTGTCGGCCAATTCGTTGTTGAGAAGCCGCGCGACATCGTCGAGCTCAGCCTGGTCGTAGGCGTCCTCGATGGGGATGAGCTCCTGCTTGACGCCGCCCTCGGCGAGGACGACGACGAGGCTCGCCGTATGAGTGCTCGTCGCCACGAGGTCGATGTGACGCAGCTTGCATGAACGCGGCTTGGCCGGCGTCGCGAGCCCGGCCGCGTGCGTCGTGCCGGCGATCGTGGCGGCCGCGAGGCGGAACCACTGCTCGCTCGCGAACTCGACCTGGCCGAACTGGTGGCGGATCATCAGCCGCTCAACCGGGGCGAGGCTGATCCTGGGGGCGATGCTCTCCACGTAGAGCCGATAGCCGGCGTCCGTTGGGACGCGCCCGGCGCTGGTGTGCGGGTGCGTGAGGTAGCCGGCTTCCTCGAGCTCGGCCATGACGTTGCGCACGGTCGCGGAAGACACGCCGAGGCCGTAGCGGTCGACCAGCGTTTGGCTGCCGACCGGCTCGGCGGTAAGGACGTATTCCTCGATGGTTGCCCGCAGGATCTGCTGAGAGCGGGGATCGAGCGGGCCGGCTGGGCGCTCAGTGCGACGCGCCATTCGGCGTGATTTCCCCTGTGGTTCCGCGCTTGATGGAGTCGTTAGCACTCTCATGGCCGGAGTGCTAACGAATATTACGCCCCTGGCGCGCCTGAGTCAACGAAGGCTGTGCGACACGGGTAGAAGAAGAGGCCCGCCCCGGCTGGGACGGGCCTCTTCATTCAGTACCGAGGACCTCAGCAGGTTGCGTGGCTGCCGGCCGCCCCCTTCTTGATCTTGAATCCGTTGATGCGCAGGTTGTCGAGCGTCGTGCAACCCTGCTCATCCTGCAGGACCTGCATGAAGAACGGCTTGATCGACCCGTCGAAGACGAACGGCGTCGCGCCAGCCAGCTGCTGGGCATCGGCCGCAGAGAATGTGATCCGTTCCCAGCCCGGCGCCGATGAGATCGGCGTGTGAGTGCCGGCTGAGCAGGCGAACCGCCAAACGTTGCCACCAGGCGCTTCTACGTCCCAGCCCGGTGATCCGCCCTGGCAATACGTTCCGACCTTGTGATCGAACCCAAGCGCCGTGAGGCCACCCCGCGAGAAGTAGCAGCTGAGGTTCATTTTGTCATGAGCGCACCGGGGCGAGACAACGAGCGTCGCGTCGGCAGACGTTGACGGATCGGTGCACTCGCTGTTGAGCACCAGGGCGCCGCCGCGTGGCCCGGTCCAGGTCGCGAAGCTGCCGGGGCAGTCGCCATAGACACTTGTCCTTGCATACATGTTCGTGCCTCTGCCCGCCCAGGCGGCCAACGACGGTGCGGCAACGACCAGAACCAGGGCGACCGCCACAAGCAGCGCCACAGGTGAACGTTTCATCCGATTCCTCCGACTCTCGGGTGCTCGAGCCCGGGGCCTCCCCCGGCCGGCCGGGCCATGAACTCCCGGTCGAGACTAGTTGGCGGCAGCGTGCGGCGCCAGTGCCATCTGGTCCCTGGCCAACATGAGCCAACGTCCTCAGCGTCTAATAGCCAAAGTTCGATTACGCTGCAGCCGTGCCCACCAATGGCCTCTTCCGACTCGATGACCGCGTCGCGCTGATCGCCGGCGGCGGCGGTGCGATCGGATCCGCGATCGGCCAGGCCTTCGCCAATGCAGGTGCGAAGGTCGTGCTCGTCGGCCATTCCAGGGAGAGCACTGAAGCGGCCGCGTCCCAGATTGGCAGCGCTGCCCTGGCGGTCGTTGCGGACGCCACCTCCGAGTCGGAGTGCGAGGCAGCCGTGGCGCAGGCAGTCGAGCGTTTTGGTCGGCTGGACATCTGCGTCAACGCAGTGGGCGGCGGCGCCGGCAAGGTGCTGCACAACGCGGAGGAGTACCCGCGCGCCGATTGGGACTGGATCTTCGAGCTCAACCTGCGCTCGACGGTCGTCACGACCCAGGCCGCGGTGAAGCAGATGATCGCGTCGGGCAACGGTGGCAAGGTGCTCAACCTTGTGTCAGTGCGCGCATTCCTGGGCATCAACGCGGGGTACTCAGCCTACGTCGCGGCGAAGGGCGCGGTCGCTTCACTGACGCGCCAATGGGCGACGGAGTGGGCGAAGCACCGCATCAATGTCAACGCCATCTCGCCGACCTTTGTCGACACGCCCCAGGTGGCAACCTTGCTCGGCGATCCCAAGTTCAAGGCGGGCATCGTCTCGCGCATCCCGCTGGGACGAGTCGGCACGACGGAAGACATCGTCGGGCCGGCGATCTTCCTCTGCTCCGACGCAGCGCAGTTCGTCACCGGCCAGATCCTGGGCATCGATGGCGGCCTCACCGCAACTCAGTAGCAGGAGCTAGGAGCCACGCACGTGGACAACGTAGAGAACGTCACGCCGAACGTCTTCACGAACACCAAGCTGCGCGGCTCGAATCCGTCGTTCGTCGTTACCTCGGACGGCGTCGTGGCAATTGATGCGCCGCAGCTGCCGACGAAAGCGGTCGAGTGGCGCCGCGAGACCGAGTCACACGGACCCATCCGCTATCTGATCAACACCGAGCACCACGTCGACCACATCTTCGGCAACTACTACTACCGCGGGTCGGGGGCGATCGTGGTCAACCATCGCGAGCTCTGGAACCGATTCATGGTGCCCGGGCCTGAGATCGATCCATACGACTACGCCCACGAGGCGGTCCCGGCCGATGACCCCGCTGGGGAGGCCATCTTCCCGCCCCGGGACGAGTACTACCGCGACCCCAACAAGGGCTCGATCGTGTTCACCGACGACATCACCTTGTACGTCGGCGGCCACACGTTCAACCTGCTGTTCACGCCCGGGCACACCCAGGGTCAGACGACCGTCCACGTGCCGGAGGAGCGCGTCGCGTTCACGGGTGACACGTTGTTTTCTGGCTGCCAGACCTGGCTGATGACGAGCGACGTGGACCAATGGATCACAGCGCTGGACCGCATCCGGACGCTGGACGTTGACTGGCTCGTGCCGGGCCACGGCCCCGTCGTCACCAAGCAGTACCTCGACGTCCAGCGCGCGCACCTGCTCTCGTGGAAGGCCGCGGTGGCCGATGCCGTGGCCAAGGGCTGGTCGCGCGAGGAGACCGTTGCGCGGATCAACTTCAAGGACGCGTTCGGGCCGGTCGACATCGGCCAGGAGTACATGATCGATTACATCCAGACGTGGAACGCGGGCACGCTCTGGGACAAGCTGACCGGGTGTCCGCCGGGCGGCGGCATGCCGCGACCACTCGACCCGCGCGACCCCGACTTCGCGGCTAGGTCCTCAGCGTTGAGCCGCCGCTCCTAGCTCGCGGCCAAGGACGCCGGATCGAGCTCCAAGCCGATCACTGACGCGATTCGCGCGAGGTCAACGTCGTGCGCCAGAACAGTCGCGCCGACTCTCCGCGCGACGGTGGCGATCATGCAGTCGACAAACCCACGCGGAGTTACACCGGACGCCCGGCAGTGGCGATAGACGGCGGCCGCGCCCTCAAAGTCAGTCGCCGATAGAAACGGCACGAAATCGCATCGCAGCAGCAAGCGACGCAGCGCAGTCTCGCTGTCGTCGTTGCGCGCTCCACCCAGAACTTCCATGAGGACTGGCTCGGTCACGACGAGTTGGTCCGCCCCCAGAACCAGGTCACGCAAGCGCTGGTGAACCGGACTCTCCGTCCCCCGGATGTACTCGATCCATGCCGAGGTGTCGGCGAGGATCACCGCGGCGCCGGCCGGTCGTCGATTCCATGCGGCCCACAATCCTCAGGAACCTCGCCGATTGCATGGGATCCCTGCATAGCGAGCGCCTCTTCCAGAGTCATCGGCTGACCCGCGAGGGTGCGTAAAGCAAGGGCCACAGCCTCGGTCTTGGTCTTCAGGGAATAGCGCGCCATGATCCTGCGGACATCGGCGTCGTCGATCTCGATGTTGGTGCGGATTCTGCTCATGCCGCGATGATACACCATGTGTACACCACGTGTACCGACTCAGGCGCGGCCGGCGGCCACCTCGTCGGCACGAGTACGGCCCGCAAGAAGGATCAGCTCCTCGTGCAGTTCGAACCAGGCTGAGTGGTAGCTGTCCACGCGCGGCGACGCCACGAACTTCGTGTCGCCAGCCGCGACCGCGGCCGCGGCCCGGTCCAGGCGCTGCCTGTACCGATTGAAGCGTGACGGGAGCCATGCCTGGATCTCGTTATGCAGTTCGGCCAGACCGTTTAGGACGAGGGCGTCGTACGCCGCGTCCGAGTGATCGTTGACTGACTCGCCGCGCATCTGCCACGACGTAACGACATCCTTGACCTGCTTGTCCAGACCGACAAACTCGTCGAGCGCCGCGACGGGCCCCGGCCATGCAGCGCGGGCCGCGTCGAGATCCATGCGGGCGCGAACCTTACCCGCATCGGTCAGTCGGTAGGAGCCCACGGCCTGCTCGACGTCGGCACTCGTCTCTAGGCCGGCGAGCAATGAGCGCGCGTCCTCGAGCGAAACCATCAGGCACTCGGCCGCCTGCTCGGGCGTCGCGTAGCCCTTGACCAGCAGGAGTCGCAGCGCGTCGGCGGGCGTCGCAGTTCCGGGGGACTCGGCCGAAGGTGAAGCAGGTGAATCGGTGCCTTCAATCGGTATTCCCAGCTCACGCGCCCAATCAAGCAAGGTCGCGGCCTCCGGGACAACTTCCGACGAACCGGCAAGGGCGCCCCCGAAGACCTCACCCGTCGAGCCATCGATGGTGATCTGGTCGCCGACTTTCAGCTGTCGGCCATTCACGGAGATGGACTCGCTGCCGACCGATACGGCCGCAGCCCCAACCACTGCGGGGATGCCCCAGCCACGGGCGACAACCGCGGCGTGACTGGCAAGGCCGCCGGTTGCCGTGAGGATGCCGCGCGCGACGGACATGCCGTGGACGTCGTCGGGTGAGGTCTCGGCGCGAACGAGGATCACGGCGCGCCCCTGCTCGGCAGCCGTCACGGCGGCCTCGGGCGTGGTGACGACCTCGCCGGCCGCGACACCTGGAGACGCGCCAAGTCCCTTGGTCAGCGGCTCGGCGGCGTCACGCGGCTTCTCGGTGACGCGCGGCGGATCCGCGAGCAGCGGCAGAACTCTGCGCACGGCCTCTTCGCGGCTGAGCGGAAAGTCGGGATCGTCCGCCATCTCGGCGGCGAGGCGCAGCGCGGCCTGGGGCGAGCGCTTGCCGACGCGCACCTGGAGCAGCCACAGCTTGCCGTCCTCGATCGTGAACTCGATGTCGGCCATGTCCCTGAGGTGCCGCTCGAGCGTGCGCGTGTACTCGTGCAGCAGGCGCGCGACGTCGGGCAGCCGCTTGTGCAAGACGCGGATGTCCTCTGTCGCGTGCGTGCCCGCGACCACGTCCTCGCCCTGAGCGTTGAACAGCACGTCGCCGTACGGCCGGTTCTCACCTGTTGACGGGTTGCGCGTGAATAGCACGCCTGTCGCCGATCGCTCGTTGCGATTGCCGAAGACCATCGCCTGGACGGTGGCGGCGGTGCCCATATCGGCGCTGATGCCCTCGCGCTCGCGGTAGGCGATGGCGCGCGGCGAATTCCAGGACCGGAATACGGCCTCGATCGCCGCGCGCAGCTGACCCCACTGGTCCTCCGGAACGGGCTCGACGCCGACCGCGGCAAGCGATTCGCTCAAGCGGGTTTTCAGGCGTGGCGCCAGCGACTCGTCGAAGGCCGCAGAGGTCGCGGCGTTCAGCCCGACGTTCAAGATCGTGTCCATCATCCCGGGCATCGATACCGGCGCTCCCGATCGAACCGACACGAGCAGTGGATCCGCCGGCTCTCCGAACCTCCGGCCGACCAGCTCCTCGAGCCGGGCCATGTGCTCGCGCAGCTCCTCCTCGAGGCGGGGCGGCCAGCCGCTCGCCAGGTACTCGCGGCACACATCGGTCGTTAGCGTGAACGCCGGCGGCACCGGCAGCCCGAAGTCGACCGCCATGATTGTCAGGTTGGCCGCTTTTCCACCTAGCAGCCGCGGCAGGTCCTGTCGCGCCACGCCCTCCGGCGGCCGGTCGAAATCGATTATGCGAGTCACGGGCACGAGCCTAGACGACGGCGAGCCCTTCGCGGCCGGCCGCAGCGGCTAGATCTCGATCGACGGTCGCGATCTCCGCCTCAACCTCGAGGGCCATCTGAAGGTAGGCAGCGTCGTACGCGCTGAGTC
>DATBRX010000175.1:0-7175 GCA_036560085.1 Candidatus Limnocylindrales bacterium | reverse complement strand
GTCGAGCTCGTCCCCGCCGATGCGGATGCTGCGGCTGACCACGATGCCGCCGAGTGAGATGACGGCGACCTCGGTCGTGCCACCGCCGATGTCGACTATCAGCGAGCCTGTCGGCTCCGCGACCGGCAGCCCGGCGCCGATCGCGGCTGCCATGGGTTCCTCGATGAGTCGCGCCCAGCGGGCGCCGGCATTGATGGCCGCGTCACGCACGGCGCGCTTCTCGACCTCGGTCACGCCGCTCGGGATGCCGATCAGCATGCGCGGCCTGGGGATGAGCCCGACGCGGTCGTGCACCTTGTGCACGAAGTACTTGATCATCTGCTCGGTCACGTCGAAGTCGCTGATCACGCCGTCGCGCAGCGGCCGCACCGCGATGATGCTCGCCGGCGTGCGGCCGAGCATGCGCTTCGCCTCGGCGCCGATCGCCAATACGCGGCGCGTCTTCTGGTCGATCGCCACGACGCTCGGCTCGCTGATGACGATCCCGCGGTCCTTCACATGGACGAGCGTGTTGGCCGTGCCGAGATCGATTCCGATGTCGCGCGAGAACATGCCGAGGAAGGCGTCGAGCATTGCGGCGTTGATTCCCTGGTGATGTGAGTGGTCCGCGCCAGGACGACTAAGGCGGCGGGACCGGAAGCCTGCGCAGTGTATACCCGAGGGGACTGTTCGCCGGCCGGGCGCGGGGCGCTTGCCCCGCTGAGCGGGTCAACCGTCCGCTGGGTGCATTGGGCCGGGGTCAATCGGCCGTCCAGACACCATTTCCACCGCTGGACGGGGCGTTCGTCCTCTGACAGCGGGATCGGAGGCGCTTACTCAGGCTTCGGCGGACGGTTCAACCACTGACCGGGGCAACCATGCCGCCAGTTGGGCGCGCACGAAGCCGGGCTCCTCGAGCCACGGCCAGTGGCCATTGCCTTCGTGCACGACGAGCCGCGCGTTGGGCATGAGCGCCGCGATCCTGTGTGCCTCTGCCACCGGGATGGGTGACTTGCCGCCGTGGATCACCAGCGTCGGGAAGGTGACCGTCGGCAGCATGTGTTCGAGGGTGTGGCTCTCGAAGTTGGCCATGATCGATTTCCACGTCTCATCCGCGCGGCCGAAGCGCAGCGGCGGCATCGGCGGAGCGCTCGCTGGATCGCCGAAATAGTTCGGCCACAGCAGCTCGAGGTGCTCGCGGCGCTCTTCCTCGGTCAGCGGCTCGCCGTTTTCTTCCTGCGCGTTGAGATCGGCGATGCGGTCCTGGGCGCCCTCTGAAAGGCCGCGCATCAGGTTCGGCCCGAACTCGGCGATACCGCCATCGCCAACGGCGCCGAGGGTGTCGAGGATCACCAGGCCGCCGACGCGGTCTGGGTGGGCGACCGCGAGGTGCATCGCGAAATGGCCGCCCCACGAATGGCCGATCACCAGCGGTCTGTCCCAACCCAGCGCATCCATGACCGCTACGGCATCGGCGATGTGGCCCTCGATCGAGATGTCGCCGCTCACCACCGACGGGGCGAGGCCGCGCTGCTGATAGCGCGCGGTCGTGACGAGCCCGTCCAACTCGGCAACGAGCGTGTCGAGGTACTCGCTCAATCCCGGGCCGCCATGGAGCACGAGGGCGTTCGGCTTGCCGGGCGCGTCACGGATCCAGCCGACGATCTCGCCGCCCTCAGTCGGCGCCCGAAACTCGCGCTCAGCCGGTGCCACGCCCGCAGCATAGGCTCACGGCAGCGCTCAGCGGCGGTCGAATGCGATGCCGCGGTCGCGCAAGCTAATGAATCCGTCGGCCGCGAGGATCACGTGATCGAGCAACGGCAGGTCGAGCAGTCGGCCCGCCGCGATCGCCTCCGCGGTCAGGTGCAGATCGTCGGGCGATGGCTCAGGGTCGCCCGATGGGTGGTTGTGAACGATGATCAAGCCTGCGGCGTGGGCCCGGACCGCGTCGCGAAATAGCTCGGCCACGCGCACGAGGGCGCCCGAGACATTGCCGACGTAGACCGTCGATTGGCGGATCACGCCGTTCTTGGCGTTGAGGAGCAGCACCCGCAACTCTTCGCGCTCCAGGCGGGCCATCTCCGGCAGCAGCCGATCGGCCACGTCGCGCGGCGCCCGAATCGTCCACCGCTCACCACGGCCTCCGGCCTGCGACCGCCGCCCGATCTCGAACGCCACCATCAGTTGGGCAGCGCGCGCCTCACCGACGCCGGGAATCGAGGTCAGCTCGTGCAGGTCGGAGCCGGCCAGATCGCTCAGGTCGCTGTGGCTAGCCGTCGTCTCGGCGGGTCCGCGGCTTCCCCACAGAACCGTCAAGAGTTCGGAAGCCGACAGGGCTGCCGGCCCGTGAGCGGCAAGTCGTTCCCGTGGCCGTTCGGAAACCGGAACCTCTCTCATTCGTAGGGCAGGTCGGTCGTTCATCGGCACCCACAGGTAGACCGGCGCGAAGCGGTTCCAAAACGGTGCTCCACGGTCCAAACAAGCGAGCCCGCCGATTTCCCGCAAGCCCGAACCATGGAGCGAGACGAACCCTAGGCACGAAGCCTTAGCGCCGGCCCTCCGCTGAATTGCCGCCGAGTTTTCGCAGTTTCCGCAATCCCGATCAGGTGCCCGGTGCGGGCAGGTTCTGCGCGAGAACGAGGATCAGCACGCCCAGCACGTTGAACGCCGCGTGACCACCGATCGCCGCGATCAGGCCGCGCTTGAGGTAAAGCCAGCCCAGCGCCAGGCCGACCGGCGCGATCACCGCAACCTCGAGGATGGCCTGCGCGAGGCCCTCGCTGAATGTCTCGGTCGTGATGTTGAGCACGTGCACGAGCGCGAAGAACACGGTCGCGCGGATCAACGCCGTGCGTGGCCCCAGGTCGCGCAGCCAGGCGGTCATGGTGAAGCCACGGAAAAAGACCTCCTCGCCGATCGGCACCAGCAGCCCCGCGGCGAGCACAGCCATGAGGATCTCCGGCGCTGTCTGCGGCGACGGCACGACCTCAGGTACGCTCGTGCCCAGGAGCCGGGCGATGACGCCGCCGATGATGGCCGCCGCGATCGCGACACCGAACATCGTCGCGCCGCCGATGACGATGTCGAACGTGGCGCGGCTGGCGTCGAGCGGCTCGGCGCGGATCATCTCGCGCCAGCTCAGCGCGCCGCCGCGCACCACGAAGAGCCACACGACGAACAGATAGCCGCTCAGCAGGAGGGTGGCCGCGACGAGGAAGCCGCCCGGCGTGTCGAGCGGCACCCCAACCGTGAACAGGACGATGCTGATCGAGCTGACGAGCACGAGCTGCAGGAAGAACAGGATCAGCGGCGATGGGCCGCGATATCGCTCCGCCGGCCGGGAGCGGCGCGCGACCAGCTGCTGGCCGGCGGCCGTGGCGAGACCCAGGATGAGCGCCACGAGCGCGCCCATGATGAGGAAGCCGCGCGCCGGCGGACCGCTCGCAAGCCCGATGACCAGCCCCGCGACGCCCAGGCCACACAGCGCCCAGGCAGCGACATAGAGGCCGGCCGCGGGACGGTCGGCGAGAGTCAAGGGTGGGCCGTCAGTCGCAGGGTTATTCGGAGGTCTGGCGCGACGGCAACGGTGACGCCGGGATCGACGGCACCGACATCTGTGGCGCTGGCAAGGCGTCGGCTTCGGTGGGCGCGTCTGCCTGGGCACCGCCTCGTCTGCGCGGTGCCGGTTCCAGCTCAGGCTGCACCGCTTCGGGTCGGGCGTTGGGTCGTTCGAAGTCCTTGCCGCACCAGGCGCACAGCGACCAGTCGAGCTCGACCAGGCGCGAGCAGTTGGGACAGACGCGGCGCAGCCGGTTGCGACAGGTGGGACAGATGATCCAGTCCTCGTGCACTTGGCGCGAGCAGTTCGCGCAGTGTGGCTGCGACTCGATCTCGACCATCATCGCCTCTTCGGCGAGCGCCCTCTCGTTGGCCTGGGCGACGGTTTCAGACGGGCGCAGGATGCGGTAGATGATCACGCCGAAAAGAAAGAACACCGGCGTGAACAGGATGATGAGCGCCGCGGCCAGGTACGGCGCAACGGGATTGGACGTGCGCTGCTGGAGATCGCGGTACGCCCAGTAGGCGGTCGCCGCCCAGAGGAGCACGACGTAGAAGGCGACGGCCTGAATGGTCAGGCGCACCAGCGGGGAGTCGAGGAACTTGTTGATCTCGTCCCCGAGCGTCTGCAGGAGCTGTTCAATCATGCGCCGCGCGCCTCATCGGTCGAGTCCACGAGTTGGCCGAGTTTACCCTCTGACGCTCAGCGCCGAAGGCTGGTGATGGTCCACAGCGCATTGCGGAACGCTGCCACGTAGCCGCACACCGCCAGGCCGCTCGCGAATACACCGCACAGCAGCACAGCCACGAGGAGTGGCGCGAGCGACGCCAGCATGTCGGCGATGGACGTCGTCCGCAGGAAAGCGGCGCGCGTCTGTTGCCAGGCGATGCCCAGCGCGGTCTCTGTTGCCACGACGACGGCGGCCAGGGCCAGCCACGCGACTGCGGCCGTGGCGAGGAAGCGAATGGGCCGGCGGACCAAGGCACCGATTGACCCCGAGACGGCCGATCCGACCGACCTGCCAATGAGCAGCCGGCGGGTCGCCGCGGCGGACACCGAATCGATGATCGGCAGCGCGGCAGCGAGCAGACTGAGCGGCAGCAGGACCTGTGCGAGCACGCGGTCGAAGATGGCCCCCGTGGACGTTGGGCGCAGGATCTCGTCGTACGTGACCTGTCCCAGCGCCGAGGCGAGCGGGACAGCCGCGAGCAGCAGCGCAATCAGGGTCAGCGACTGGACGACGAACAACTCGCGCACCCTGGCCGCCGGGTCCACGCGCACCGGGATCTCCAGGTCCGGATCACTTGCCAGCAGCGCGAACGTGGCCGCCTCGAGCCAGGCCAGGGCGAACAGCACGACCAGCACGAGCCCCGTCGAGAAGATGGTCGCCCCGCCCACGGCTGTCCATAGGGCCGGCGAGAAGCCGGTGGAGCCCAGGTTGCCGCCGAGCATAAGTCGCACCTCGACCTGCGTCGGCAAGACGAAGATCGGCACTAACAGGACGACGAGGCCGCCACGCAGCATGAAGCTCAGTGTTCCGAGGAGCCACAGCTGAGGGTGCTCGACCGGCGCTGCCAGCGCATGGCCGACCTGCGCACGCCAGCCAGCCTTGGGAGCCGTCCGCACACCCGGTGCGGCGAGGATGGTGCTGCTGATCGGGACCTACTTCTTCTTGTTGCTGTCCATGGCCGCCTTGGCCAGCTTGACCGCGATGCTGCCGCCAGGCACAAACAGGCCCACCGTGTCGGCGCCGACATCGAACAGCAGGTCGCGGTTCAGCGCGCCCCGGATCTGGCCGACCAGCGCCTTGCCGGCGCGCGTCTGGCCGGTGACAGAGTCGATCTCGACGATCGCGTTCTTGCCTTTGCCATTCCACGTGAACTCGAACGCCCAGACCGGCCGATAGAAGAGGTCCGTCGCCTCCAGCACGACCTCTTCCTCGAGCAGCTTGTCGGCCTGGACCGGCTTGATCAGCTCGCCCAGCAACGCGCGCACGACGTAGGACGCACGGTTCTCTGGCGGCATCGCGATCGTGTCGCCCTCGGCGAGCGTGGCTGGGTCGGCGACCTCGGAGCGTGGCCCCTCGGTGACCTGCGGCCCATCGGCGACAGCAGCCCCGGTCAGGCCGTCAACGAACGACTCGCTCCTGATCTCGGTGCGGCAGTGCTCCAACGCCGGCACACGGAATGCACGTGCCCCGGCGCCAGCCTGGCCCTCGTACCTCGTCCCGAGGATCGTCAGCGCTTCGACGTCGGCCGAGGCCGCGGGCACGCTGTAGTCGCGCTGGCGCTCGTAGACGTAGATCGCGTGGCCGGCCACGTGCCAGAACGGCTCCAGGCGGCGCTGCTTGTTGACCAGCGTCACTTCTTCGGGCTTGGGCTTGGAGAGCAGCGAGCCCAGCGCAGACGTGCGCTTGTCCATCGCCCGCTGCGTGATCTCGTCAATCGTCAAGCGCTCTTCAAGGAGGAACAGGCGTTCGGGGGCGAGGGTGATCTCCATCGCGGCATGATGCACCGCCCGAGCGCGGAGCGGTAGGGGTTGTCTCAGCCGGGGCGGCCCAATGCCTCGACTGCGGCGGCGAAGCCACGCAATAGCTCGCGCGCCAGTTGGTTCTTCGTCATCACCGCCGCGCGGACGGCATCCCATTGGATCGCGACCGCGCAGATGAGCGGCCGCTCCCACGGTCGCGCCTCGTCCTCCGCCGGCGGCATGCGCAACCGGATCTGAGTGCGGCCGCCGGCCTCGGCGATCAATCCGCTGAGCGCGCCTGCCACCCGTGGCCCCAGCGCCTCGAGCGGTGTTCCCGGCGGCGGGCCGGCGGCGGGCGCGGCGCTCAGCGCTGGCACCACTCCCCCATCGTCCCCGACCCACAGGTTGGTGAGCCACCAGCCGTCGTCCATGACGCTGGGGTTGGTCATGCCCGCGCGCAGTTTCGTGCCGTCGCGCAGGCTGACCATCTCTTCCTTAAGGAACGAGATGCCCGGCGCGGGCAGCCGGTCAACCATCGGCGCTGACCGGGCGGCCCAGGATCCTGCCCAGCCTCTTGATCTCGTCGGCAACCGCCGCGCTGGCGCCGGCCTTGCGCGGCTCGAACCAGTCGATGCCGACCACGTCGCCCTTAAGGGTCCATGTCCCAGCAACGACGCCGCCCACAAGCGCGACGTTGGCGCCGCTGCTGACGAGGGCCCGCCGGGCGACAGGCACAACGTTAGGGTCGGCCGTGCCGGGACCCATCACCCACTGGTCGTACGCAGGCAGCAGCCGGACCGCGGCGGTTGACCGCGCGGCGAGAAGCTCATCCACGTCTTCGCGCAGAACCACCGCCAGTTCGCCCCCGACTTCGACCTCCGCCAGGCGGCCGCCCGCGCCCAGCCCGGCGAACCAGTCGTTGATCCTCTTGCGTCCGGCGCTCAGACCGGCACCAAGCCAGTACTGCAGGTGATCGAGCGTGGCCGGCCCATAGGTCGAGAGATAGGCCGTGATCGCGCGCCGGCCGGCCTCGTCGAGATCCGGCAACCCCGGCCAGCGCGGTATGGCGTCCAGGCGCTGGAACGTCGGCTGGCCGCCAATAGAGGGCGCGAAACACATATCCCCCTGCCACATGAGCGCCTTGATCAAGGTCCACGCGTTGCTTGGG
>DATBRX010000174.1:0-3133 GCA_036560085.1 Candidatus Limnocylindrales bacterium | reverse complement strand
CGATAACCCAGCGCGCGGTAGGCGGCCAGCGCCGGTGGGTTGTCCGCGCGCACGTTGAGCACGACGTCGTCACAGGTGCGCAGCAGCTCCTGGGTGACCGCGCTCGTGGTCTGCTTGGCGTAGCCGCGCCCGCGGAAGTCGATGTGCGTCATCACGTTGCCGACGGCGGCGATCCGGCCTTCGGGACTGATCACGTGCGTGCCCGCCGCGGCGACGAGCCGGCCGGCGATGCGCACTCCGTAATAGATGCCGTTGGCGATGGAATCGGCGGGCAGCCAGCCGGCGAAACCAAGGCCGTACAGCCGATTGAGATCGACGATGTCGGCCGGTGCCAGGCGCTGGACCGGACCGGCCACGGGCTCGAACGTTCGCCGATCGACCGCCATGCGCACCATCGGCGGCCCGGCGTCGATGCGGTACAGGTCGGCCACCGCCGCCAGGTGACTCTCGTCCGCGGCGAGGTACGCAAGGCGCGGCCGGATCACGTCGCGCAGGATCGCGACGATGCCATCTGGGTCGCCCACGACGAAGAGCGGCTGGGGCGTCAGGCCGCCGTACTCGAGAGCGACCGCGATCGGCTGGCCGCCCTCACTCGCCACTCCCCAACGGGACTTCGCGAACTCGCGCTCCTCGAGATCTGCCACCGCATAGCCGGCGCGCAGCCGGTCGCGCTCGAGGAAGGCGCGCAGCAGCTGCTTGTCGCGCGTTGGCGCCGCCACGATGGCCCGTTCCTGCGTACGGGCGCGGCCGTGCTGGGTCGCGGTCGCCATCGCTACCCCGCCTCGCTGACCAGCTGCCTGACCAGGTCATGGGGCACAACGTCGCTCGACGGGTTCAGGCGCGCCCCCGGAGCGAACGTCTCGCCGGCGCGGAGTGCCGCGCCATCTGCCGCGGCCGGATCGAAGCTGTTGCGCGGCGCGAGGACGATCACCGGCACGTCCGCGGCCGCGGCGACGATCGCCGCCGTCAGCCCGCCAACGAGCACGCCGCAGTCTGTATTTGCCGCGACTCGATCGCCACGCAACAGGAGCGCGGCGACGCTGTGGCGATCGATCAGCCAACCCACGGCCGCGTCGGGGATGACGGTGAACGGCACGTCGAGCTGGCCCAACCCGAATGCGGCCACGCGTCCGCCCTCGCCGCCCGGCGCCGCTTCCGTCAACCAGACGTGCACTGCTCGGCCGGCGTCGCGCAGCTCCTGGATGAGCGCAGTGCCCATGCCCACCATGCCGCATGACAGCGGCCCCATGTCGCCGTGCATGAGCAGGTTGATCGGCTCGCCCTCCCCGGACAACGCCGCCGCGGCACCTATCCGGCCTATCTGCGAATGCGCGCCGGCGCTGCCCGAAGCGATCGAATCCGCCTCTGACTCAAGGCTCTCGGCCACCTGCGCCGGATCGGTGCCCTGGCCCTCGAGCTCCAGGTAGGACGCCTCGAGCCGGTCGACCGCCCAGGTCAGGGCGTGGATCTGCGGCTTCGCGGCGCGCAATGTGTTCGCCGCGGCGCGCACCTGCTGGACGCGGCCCGTGTCCGGCCGAGCGACAGCACGGCGTGCGGCAAGCGCCATCGCGTACGCGCCCACCGCGGCGAGCACCGGCCCACCGTTGATCGCGCCGGCCCGAATCGCAGATGCGACCTCGCTCGGCTCAACAAGCGCGACCGTTTGCACGCGGCCGGGCAATTGGCGAGCGTCAAGGGCTGTGATCTCCGTTCCGGTGAAGCGATAGGCGCTGCGGAAGGTCGCGTCAGGCTGAGACTTGTCGACGACGGGTTCCGATAAGTCGGCCGTCTCCAGGACCGGCGCATCGGTCGGCGCCTCCGGATCGAAGAGCACCCGCGCCGCCGCGAGGCTGGAGCGGCGCAGCTCAGCGGCCGCGCCCGCGACGGCGCCCGCCTGGCGCACGGTCTCGCGTCCGAACGTGCGGAAGAAATCGCGCCGGCTCGTGTCCTGCTCGTCGGGGCGGGCCATCAGACCGCCCGCAAGCGGAGTGGCACCTGCCCCGCAGGGGCCTTCACGGAGTGCACAGCAGCAGCCGTGAGGCGTCGCTGCGCAGACAGTCGAGCTGACGCGTCAGTACTGAATGACGCTGTGGGTCGTGTACTCACCGAGTCGCTCGCGCCCCTTGAGGAAGAGCAGCTCGACCAGGAACGCGAGGCCAACGACCTCGGCCTTGAGCATCTTGACCAGCTCGATCGTGCCGAGGACCGTGCCGCCAGTCGCGAGCAGGTCATCGACGATGAGCACCTTCTGTGTGGGCTTGAGCGCGTCCTTGTGGATCTCGAGCGTGTTCGTGCCGTACTCCAGCGCGTACTCGACGCTCGCCGTCTCGGCCGGCAGCTTGCCCAGCTTGCGGACCGGCACGAAGCCGGCGCCGAGCTCGATCGCCATTGGCGCGCTGAAGATGAAGCCGCGCGATTCCATGCCGACCACCACGTCGATCTGCTTGTCGCGGAAGGGATCGAGCATCAACTTGATCGCTTCCTTGAAGGCGTCCGGCTCCTTGAGCAGGGTGGTGATGTCGTAGAAGAGGATGCCCGGCTTGGGGAAGTCGGGTATCTCGCGGATCTTGGCGCGCAGGGAGTCTGCCGACACGGTGCTTACAGGGTCCTCACTGACGGTTCGACTAAAGCCGACCAGGGCCGCGTCAGTCTAGCGCAGGCCCGTGCAGCGATCGTGCTAGCGTAAATGTGTGTTGAGACTCATCAGACGGTTCGTCGGTGCGCTTCGCGATGGGTTGAAGAGCGCGGTGTTTGGACCGGATCTGCCGGGCGGAATCAACGACGAAGCCCTCCCGTCAGGTTTCATCGCGGCGTACAAGAAGGGCTCGCGCCAGGTCCGCAACCTGGGGCACATCGACTTCTAGGCACGACGGAGGCATCGAAAATGAGCTTCGGCAATCCGAACTCGCGGCCCGGTGCCTACCCACCGGCTGATTTGCGCGGCCAAGGGGGCTGGAACCGTGAGAGCTACCAACTGCCAAATGAAGGCGACTCACGCGCCAAGTACGACGATGCCACGGAAAAGGAGTCGGCAGGGTTGACCAAGCCGAGCCTCTTCGAGCGGTTCAAGCGCTGGTTCTCCGCGAAGTTCTGAGGCGCTAGGCGGCGGGCTCCCCGTAGCCCAGGACCGGGA
>DATBRX010000173.1:0-7250 GCA_036560085.1 Candidatus Limnocylindrales bacterium | reverse complement strand
CGGACGCATCGAACGCGTGCCCTTCCGCAAGTACCTCGCGGTCGTGCTCGGGAAGGAGTGGCCGGGTTACCTGCCGCACTCGGTGATCGAGGCCGGTGCCGTTGCGGCCAAGCAGTTCGCTTGGTATCACGTGCTGCAGGGCCCGCGCCGGACCAGGGATGGCCGGTGCTTCGACGTCCGCGATGGCATCCAGGACCAGCTCTACAAGCCGGGCAAGTCGCGCGTCCGGCCCGATCACTACGACGCTATCGACGCGACGTGGCACATCACACTCATCAAGAGCGAGCGGTTCTTCATGACCGGCTACCGGCGCGGTGACAAGGGCCGCTGCGGTCGCGATGCGAACGGCTGGAAGCTCTTCGCGCGCACAGCGACGAGCTGCGCGTACAAGGGCAAGGATTTCCTGGAGATCCTGCGCATCTACTACGGTCCCGAGCTCACGATCCGCCGTGACGGCGAGAGGCTCAGCGAGGGCGGCAGCAGTAGCGCCCAGACCGCGTCATTTGCCCCGGCCCCAACGCCCTCGGTGCTGCTCAACGTCCTCTAACCCGTAGTCGGCACCTCGGTGTACCCTCAGCGCCCAGAAAACGCCGAGATCCACGTCACACCGAGGTGAGTCGAGATGGCCCGAATCGTCCGCGGCGCGCTGCTCCAGGCTTCCTGGACGGGCGACAAGGAATCGATGATCCAGAAGCACGAGAAGTACGCCCACGAGGCGGCCGCGCAGGGCGCCCAGGTGATGCTCTTCCAGGAGCTCTTCTACGGGCCGTACTTCTGCCAGGTGCAGGATCCGCAGTACTACTCGTACACCGAGCTCATTCCTGACGGGCCGACCACCAAGCGGATGCAGGACCTGGCCAAGCAAACGGGCATGGTCCTGGTGGTGCCGATGTACGAGGAGGATGACCAGGCGGCGGGTATTTACTACAACACCGCCGCGGTGATCGACGCTGACGGCAAGTACCTGGGCAAGTACCGCAAGACGCACATCCCGCACGTGAAGGGCTTCTGGGAGAAGTTCTACTTCCGCCCGGGCAACATGGGCTACCCGGTGTTCGAGACCGCGGTCGGCAAGGTCGGGGTGTACATCTGCTACGACCGGCACTTCCCGGAAGGCGCCCGCGCACTGGGCCTCAACGGCGCCGAGATGGTGTTCATCCCCTCGGCCACCTCGCGTGGCCTGTCGGAGTACCTGTGGCGCGTCGAGCAGGTCTCACACGCCGTGGCCAACGGCTACTTCGTGGGCACGATCAACCGCGTTGGCATCGAGAAGGACCTGGGCGAGGACGACTTCTACGGCCAGTCGTACTTCGTCGATCCGCGCGGCCAGTTCATCGGCAACGTGGGTGACGCGCACAACGAGGAGCTGCTCGTGCGCGACATGGACCTCGACATGATCCACGAGGTGCGCAACACGTGGCAGTTCTTCCGCGACCGCCGGCCAGACGCCTACGGGGATCTCGTCCGCCCGTGAACATCTAGCGCATGGCTGTGACGTCGCCCCGCCGGGTCGATCAGCTCAGGGCGGCGATCGCGCCGTTCCTGGGTTTCTTCAACGGCCCGTACTCGGCCATGGAGAAGGACCCCGAGGTCGCCAACTTCGCCGTCGGCAACCCGCACGAGCTGGCCATGCCGGCCTACGTCAAGGCGATCCGCGACAGCCTCGAGCCGCGCGACAAGGACTGGTACGCCTACAAGCTGTCCGAACCCAATGCCCAGCACACTGTGGCGCGCTCCATGTCAGCGCTCACCGGGCTCGACTGGGACCCGGCCAACGTCCAGATGACCAACGGCGGCTTCGCCGCGATCGCCGTCGCGCTGCGGACCCTCCTGGAGCCGGGCGACGAGGCGATCTTCCTCTCGCCGCCGTGGTTCTTCTACGAGCAGCTCATCCTGGCCGCGGACGGCATTCCGGTGAGGGTTCGCTTCGACATGCCCGACTGCAAGCTCGACCTGGCGCGTATCGAGGCGGCCATCACGCCGCGCACCCGCGTGGTCCTGTTGAACTCGCCGCACAACCCGAGCGGCCGAGTCGTGCCGCTCGAGGAGCTGCGCGCGTTGGCGGAGCTGCTCACCAGCGCCTCACGCCGCGTGGGCCACGACATCTACCTGCTCAGTGACGAGCCGTACCGGCGCATCGTCTTCGATGGGCTGACCTACCACTCGCCGGCGGAGGTCTATCCCGCCACTGTCGTCACGTACTCGTACGGCAAGCAGCTTCTGGCGCCGGGAATGCGGATCGGTTACCTGACGTGGCCGCCCAACATGCCTGATCGCGACCGCCTGCGCGATGACGCTTTCACGCAGCAGCTCGCGGCGGGATTCTCGTTCCCCAACGCGGATCTCCAGCACGCGATCGCGGACTTCGAGCCGCTGTGCATCGACATCGCCGCGCTGGAGCGGCGCCGGGCTCGGCTCGTTGGCAAGCTGCGGGGCATGGGCTACCAGGCGACATGGCCCCAGGGCACGTTCTACGTGATGGCCGCCTCCCCCATGGCCGACGACGAGGAGTTCACGCGCATCCTCAACAGGCACAAGGTGCTGGTCCTGCCCGGCACCGTCGTCGAGACGCCCGGCTGGTTCCGAATCAGCCTCACCGCGAACGATGAGATGGTCGAACGCGCAATCCCCGCCTTCGAGGCTGCTCTCGCGGAGGCGAGCGCCTAGCCCAACTCGCAGATGACCGTCAGGTCGATGATTGCCTCCGGGGTGATCACGCTTAGGTCGAGCGTCGCCTCCTCGTCGGTGATGTCCAGGAAGGCGTCGCCCTCGCCCTCGCCGTCGGCGGGATCGATGGTGTAGCTCGGTCCGACGCCTGCGCCGGTGAGGCTCAGCTCGAGCAGGAAATCGTTGCTCGAGTCCTCCTGCGCCTGGGTCGCGTCGCGCAGCACAAGATGGAGCGCGACGAAGCCATCGGCTGCGGACTCATTTGAATACGCGACCGTGAACGCGTTGTCCGCCGGGCTGCTGGCGCAGCCGTTGGCCGCGACAGCAAGGTATGAGCCATCGAACTCGCCGCCACTGACCAGGAGGTCAATCTCGGCCGCCGGCCCGGTGGAGGGCGGCGGCTCAGTCCGCAACGCTGAGGGTGTCGGGCCGGGCGGGCTGCTGGGACCCGTGCTGACCGGACTCGGCGTGGCATCGGGCGCGGGAGCCACTCCGCAGGCGCAGATCAGCGCAAGCGACGCAAGAAACATGGCTATGCGAGAAGCGGCCAAGGGCGGATGCATCGCGTCTAGCATCGCGCATTGACGAGTATCCGTAACGGCTGCGCGCGGCGAGTCGGGGCGTATCCTTCCGCCTTCGAAAAGCGCGCAGAGGGACAAGAGGCGCATGGACTTCGGATTCACGCTCAAACCCGATCACACGATCGAGCGGACGATCGCCCTGACCCAGCAGGCGGAGGCGGGCGGCTTCAGCCACGGCTGGCTGTTCGACTCGCACGTGCTCTGGAAGGATCCCTACCCGCTGCTGACCGTCATGGCGCTCAACAGCGCGCGGCTCAGACTCGGGACGTGCGTCACCAATCCCGCGACGCGCGAGCCCAGCGTCACCGCCAGTGCGCTCGCGACGCTCAACGAGATCAGTGGCGGCCGGATGGACCTGGGCATAGGTCGCGGCGATTCGGCACGGCGTGTGATGGGCAAGCCGCCGACCACCCTGGCCCGCCTGGAGGCCGCGACCAACGAGATCCGTGACCTGGTCGAGGGCCGCACGGTCAACGTTGAGGGCACGGACCTGCACTTCACCTGGACGAGGCGCGACAAGCTGCCCGTCTGGATCGCGGGCTACGGGCCCAAGGCGCTCGAGGTCACCGCGCGTATCGCCGACGGCGTGATCCTGCAGCTCGCCGACGTCGATCTCATCGCCTGGTTCGTGGGCCAGCTGCGCGGCTATGCAAAGGCAGCGGGCCGTGATCCGAGTGCGATCAAGGTCATGGCCGCGGCGCCGGCCCATGTGGGTGACGCCGGCATGTGCCGCGATCGCGTGCGCTGGTTCCCGGCGCTCGTCAGCAACCACGTCGTCGATCTCGTGAACAAGTACGACCCGGCCGAGCTACCGCCCGGTCTGACCGCCTTCGTGCGCAGTCGCGAGGGCTACGACTACCTGCACCACGCTGAGGTCGGCTCAAACAACTCGGAATTTGTCACCGACGATGTGGTCGATCGCTTCTGCGTGATCGGCTCGGTCGAGCAGCACCGCCAGAAGCTCGCCGCGCTCGCTGATGCGGGCGTCGACCAGTTCAACATCTACCTCATGAACGGCGACGAGGAAGAGACGCTCGCGACGTACGCGCGCGAGATCGTGCCCGACCTGAGCGGGGTAGTGGCCGCGCGCTCCTGAAACGATCCAGGGCGGGCGTTCGTCCTAATCATGGGATACTTGCACGCCCCAGCCTGATCCGTGCGCGCATGGGAAACCTGTCTTGATCTGTCCGAACTGTGGGCGGCGCAACTCTGCGGGCGCCACCTTCTGTAGCCGCTGCCGTCAGCGCCTGCCGCTTGCCACCAAGCTCACTGGCAACCACCGCCGCACGGCGGTGGTCGAGCCACGCGGCGGTGGCGGGAGCGGCGCGGTCGTGCTCGCGGTCGCGCTGCTGGCCGGCTTTCTCTTCATAGGCGGCGCGGCGGCGATCTACCTGTCCAATCCGCCCGGACCGGCCGATCCGACCGACATTGCCCTCGCTTCCGGCTCCCCAACCCTGCCGCCGTTCGTGCAGCCGACTGCCACTCCCAGCCCATCGCCGACGTTCATCCTCCTGCCGTCCGAATCACCATCCTTCTCCGCGCTCCCGTCGAGCACGGCCATTGGCCCGACCGCACCACCCACGCCCATACGGCCGACCAACCCGCCCACCGCCGCCGCGGTCGTGGTCAAGTTCACGTGCGCTCAGCTGGGAGCCCAGCGCAAGATCACGTGCAGCGACAATTCCTCCGGGCCTATCGAATCGCGGCAGTGGGACTTCGGCGACGGCAGCCCACCGGTCACTGAGCGGAACCCCACGCACGAGTACCCGTCCTCTGGTCCGAACGAGTACACGGTGACGCTCGTCGTGACGGGCACTGACGGCCAGCAGTACTTCAAGCAGAAGAAAGTCGTGTTCCAGGCGCCCCCAACGCCAACACCAGCTCCGACCGAAACCCCGGAGCCCACTGCGACTCCTACGCCGGTTGGGAGTTTCGCGTCCTAAACCGGCCGTCTCGCGCGTCTACCATTGACGTAAGTGGCTGATTTCGTCATCTGCCCCCGGTGTCGGAGGCAGAATCCAGCCGACGCTGTCTTCTGCAACCGTTGCGGTGTGCGCCTGCTCAGCGAGGGCGTCTACTACCGTAATCGGGACGCAGCGTCGTCAGTCGGTGTGCCTCAGCTGTTGCTCGGGCTGGCCGTGCTGATCCTGGCCGGGCTGGTGCTCGGTGGTGGGGCGATCTGGCTCTTGGGCAACAGCCGCCCGGGGGCGACGCCCACCAACATCGCCGTCGTGCCAACGGCCACGCCCCTGGCGTCGGGGCCAACACCTTCCGCCGCGTTCTCACCCACCGTGCCGCCCACACCCACGCTCATCGCGACGGGCTCGCCGTCCTTCCTGCCGACCTTTACCCCGACACCTTCCCCCGCGCCCACGCCGACTCCTGTGCCCACACCGGCGCCCACGCCCGTGGATTGCGCGCTGGCATCGCAGGGCACCGCGGTGAAGCAGTTCCAGCTTGGCCTGGGGCACCCGACTGCCAAGCCGCTGCCCAAGACGTGGTGCATCCGTCACGTGACGATCGACCAGTGGGTCCAGTGGGGCACCGCGAAGCTGTTCAACAAGAACCAGCTCGTCTACCAGGCGACCTGCCTGCCCGGCAGCTGCCCGACCGGCTCGATGGACTTCGTGCCGCCCTACCAGGCCAACCAGGGCCGCACGCTGCGCTATGAGTTCTCCTGCTATGAAGATCCGCTGACGCCCGACCCGTTCTTCGAGTGCAGCGACGCGACCCAGGAGGGCGCGGTCATCACGATCGACTACGAGGCGTTCGCCGCGCCCTAGCACGCGCGCCGTAACATTTGGGCCATGAAGAGCCTTATCACTAACGGCACGGTCGTCAACGCCGACGGGTCGGCCGTCGCCGACGTGCTGGTCGATGGCGAGCAGGTCATGGCTGTTGGTCGGGGCCTGGCCGGCAGCGCCCTGGCGCAAGGGGTCGAGCAGACGATCGATGCGACGGGCAAGTACGTCATCCCGGGCGCGATCGATGTCCATACCCACATGGAGCTGCCATTCGGCGGCACCTTCGCCAAGGACACGTTCGAGAGCGGCACACGGGCCGCGGCCTTCGGTGGGACGACGACGATCATCGACTTCGCGGTGCAGTCACAGGGCAAGTCGCTGCGCGAGGGCCTCGACGCCTGGCACGCCAAGGCGCAGGGCAACGCCACGACCGACTACGGCTTCCACATGATCATGAGTGACGTCAACGACGCGACCCTGGCAGAGATGGACCAGCTCGTCGCGGAAGGCGTGACCGACTTCAAGCTCTTCACCGCCTACCCGGGCGTCTTCTACTCCGACGACGGCGCGATCTTCCGGGCGATGCAGCAGACCGCGAAGAACGGCGGCCTGATCATGATGCACGCGGAGAACGGCCTCGCCATCGATGTCGTCGCGGCCCAGGCGGTCGCGGACGGCAAGACCGACCCGTACTACCACGGCGTCGTGCGCTATCCAATCTTCGAGGGCGAGGCGACCAATCGCGTGATCCGCCTGGCCGAGGCGGCGGGCGTCCCGGTGTACATCGTCCATCTCTCGGCCCGCGACGCGCTGCAGATGGTGCGCGAGGCGCGCGATCGCGGCGCGATGGCTTTTGCGGAGACGTGCCCGCAGTACCTCTTCCTGTCGCTCGACGACATGGCCAACGGCTTCAATGGCGCCAAGTTCGTCTGCTCACCGCCGCTACGCCCGGCCGACCACCAGGTCGATCTCTGGCACGGCTTGGTCAAGGACGACCTCCAGGTGGTCTCGACCGACCACTGCCCGTTCGACTTCGAGACGCAGAAGCAGCTGGGCGTGGGCGACTTCCGCAAGGTGCCCAACGGCCTGCCGGGCGTGGAGGATCGCGTCGACCTGCTGCACGACGGCGGCGTGGTCGGCGGCCGCATCACGCGGGAGCGCTGGGTCGAGATCGTGTCGGCGGCGCCGGCGCGCATGTTCGGCCTCGCCGGAGTCAAGGGCGTCGTCGCCCCGGGTGCCGATGCAGACCTCGTCATCT
>DATBRX010000172.1:0-7903 GCA_036560085.1 Candidatus Limnocylindrales bacterium | reverse complement strand
AGCTGTCCACGTGTGGTCAGTGCGGGCTGACGGACCGGAAGCGACCTCGGTCAACTCCCGCCAGGTGGTTGCGTCCTCCGCGATGGGTGTGATGGTAGGTGTTGGCACGACCGGGGTTGTAGGTCCGGACGTGGGCGTGGCTGGCCCGGGCGAAGACGGCCCGGGCGTGGGCGACGGGGCACCAACCGTTTGAGTCGGTGCCTGCGTATTGGTCGGTGCTGGTGCGCCCGTGCCGCACGCGGCGAGGGCGGCGCAGATAAGGCTGGCGAGCAGCCCCGGTTTCATGGCCGGGGTTACGCCGTCTCCTCGGCTGCGGTTTCGCCACCCTCTGCTGCGCCCTCGGCCTTGGGCTCGGCGCCCTCCTCGGTAGCCGCGGCGGGAGCAGCGACGGGCTCCTCTTCGATGCGCGGCTGCTGGACGCGCGCGATCGCTTCTGAGGCGTCGGTCATCAGGGTCACGCCGGCGGGCATGACCAGGTCGGATGCATGGAGCGCCGATTCGAAATCGACCAGCGGCGAGATGTCGACCTCGATGCCCGACGGCAGGTCGTCCGGCTTGCAGCGCACGAGGACCGAGTCACGCAGGTGGAGCAGCACGCCGCCCTGCTTGGCGACGGCCTCCGAGGTGCCCACGAAGACGAGCGGCACGTCGACCGTGCGCTCTTCCTCGAGGTTGACGACGAGCAGGTCGACATGCAGCGGGTGGCGGCTGACCGGGTGCTCCTGGATGGCCTGGAGCAGCACGGGCTGGGCCTTGCCATCGCCCTCGATCGAGAGGTCGATGACGGCGTTGCGCCCGGTCCGGCGGCGGAGCAGCTCGAACTCGTGGGTGTCGAGCGAGATGTTCTGTGACTGAACGCCGGCGCCGTAGACGACGGCCGGCAGGGCGCCGCCTTTGCGCAGGTGGGCGACGGCCTTGCCGCGCACGTCGCGCGGGCGGGCGGAAAGCTGTGGTCGGCTCATGGACGGCTGATTGTACGATGCGAGGCGTGGCGGCCACGATTCTGATAGTCGAAGACGAGTACGCGGTCGCGCGCGGCACGCAGTACGCCCTCCAGCAGGAGGGTTACGACGTAACCGTGGCGCGCAGCGGCGAAGAGGGCCTGGAGATCGCGACGCGCGCGGCGCCCGACCTGATCGTGCTCGACGTGCGGCTGCCGGAGATGGACGGATTCGAGATGCTGCGCCGGCTGCGGGGCGCGGGCAACAAGGCGCCGGTGCTCTTCCTCACGGCGCGCGACGAGGAGATGGACAAGGTCATCGGCCTCGAGCTGGGCGCCGACGACTACCTGACGAAGCCATTCGGTCTGCGCGAGCTGATGAGCCGCATCAAGTCATTGCTGCGCCGCGCCTATGGCGACCTGGCCGACGCGGCCGGCGGACGGGTGATCCGCCATCACGATCTGCTGATCGACCTCGAGCGGCGGCGCGTCCAGCGCGGCGAGCGCCGGCTTTCACTGACTGCGACGGAGTTCGAGATCCTGCGCCACCTCGCGTCGCGCCCCGGACGCGTCTTCTCGCGGCGTGAGCTGATCGAGCTCGTCAGGGACTACGAGGCGCTCGACCAGGACGAGAAGACGATCAACGTCCACGTCAGCCACCTGCGCGAGAAGCTGGAGGACGATCCCTCCGATCCGCAGTTCATCCTGACGATCCGCGGGGCCGGCTATGCCTTCGCCGAGCGCGGATCTGGCGCGGAGCGTTAACCCGGGGCCACTCATGCCACAACTGCTGCCGCGCTTCCTGACCGGGCTGCGGGCCCGCCTCGTGCTGGGCTTCCTGTTGGTGGTAGCGATCGTGCTCGCGTTGATGTTCGCGACGCTGCCACGCCTGCTCGACGGCTATTTCGCTCAACAGGCGCAGGAGGACCTGGGCCGGCGATCCGGTGAGATCCGCCAGCTCGTGATCAGTCGGCTGCTGCTATACCAGTCGGCCGGTGTCGAGGCGCCACGACCCATCCTCCAGCCGACCGACCCGCTGACCGTCGCCCCAGGACTGCTCGACTCATTCGGCACCTCCGACGAGGGCTACGTCTTCGAGTCGGCGCGCGACATCGCCCAGGCCAACGTGAGCATCACCATTGCGCCCGACCAGGAACATGCGACTGACATCGTCTACCGCCTGGACGTGCCGCTCCCCGACCAATACGCGCAGCCCGGTCAGCAGCGCGAATCCATCCAGGGCGATCCGTACACGTTCACGTTCTCCGACCTGTACTGGACACAGGCCGGCGCGGCCGCTCCGCAGCGCCTGGTCACGGTCACGCTGTCCGACCCGTTCACCTACCGGGCGCAGACCATCGAGACGATCATCGGCGTCATGGGCGTTGCGGCCGTGCTCGCCCTGATCGCGGCGGTCATCCTGTCGCTGCTCATTGCGAACCGTCTTTCGAAACCCATCAGACGCCTCACCGGTGCCGCCAGGGAGCTGAGTGAGGGCCACCTCGACACGCGCGTGCCGTCACCGGGCAACTCACCGGAGATGAACGACCTGACGACCGCGTTCAATGCCATGGCCGAGCGCGTCCAGGATTCGATCGAGTTCATCAGGCGTGACCGCGACCGCTCGCGCGACTTCCTGGCCGACGTGTCGCACGAGCTGCGCACGCCCATTGCCGCGCTGCGCACCTTCAACGAGCTGCTCACTGAAGGCCAGGTGCCCGAGGAAGCGACGCGCCAGGAGTTCCTGGAGCAGAGCCGCCAGCAGATCGAGCGCCTCGACTGGCTCGCGAGCAACCTGCTCGAGCTGTCAAAGCTTGACTCCGGCCTGGTGCTGCTCGACCTGCGCCCGGACGACCTGCGCGCCGTGGTCGAGAACGCGGTCCAGCAGGCTCAGCCATCGGCCGATCGCAAGGGCGTGACGCTGGCGGTCCATCTGCCCGACGAGCCACTCCGCCAGCGTCATGACCCGCAGCGCATGGGCCAGGTGCTGGGCAACCTGCTGGGCAACGCGATCAAGTTCACGCCCGCCGGCGGCAGGATCGACATCAGCCTCGAGCCGACCGACGGCGGTATGGAGTTCCGCGTCACCGACACCGGCGTGGGCATCGACGCGCGCGAGCTGCCGTATGTCTTCGATCGCTTCTACCGCGGCACGCAGGCGATCGAGCCGCGCGCCACGGGCTCCGGCCTGGGGCTGTCGATCGTGCGCTCGATCGTGGAGATGCACAACGGCCGCGTCGCGGTCACCAGCACGCCGGGCGTCGGGACCCAGGTTTCGGTCACGCTCCCGGCGGACGTGTCCGTTTCTTCACCGGCCCCTGCCCGCGCCTGAACCGGGTTCGTGGCACTCTAGGCCGGCCGTGAGCAGAGCTTGAGCGATCCCAAGGACGACGCGCCCGACGCGTCGACGCAGCCCCAGACGCCGTACTCCTACAGCCCACCCACAGAGCCGCGCAGCCAGTGGGCCGCGCCTGGTTGGGCGCATGGCAGCCCGCCGCACTGGTTCGAGCCGCTCCCCGGACAGGAGCGCCGCCGGCCGCGTCGCGGGCGCTCAGGCACGTACATGGTTGCCCTCTTCATCGTCGCCCTGCTGGGCAGCGTCCTCGGGTCCGCGCTGACCTATGTCGCGCTGCTCGGCTCAGGCCAGCTGCGTGGGGGCGAGGTCAACGTTGCCGTCGCGAGCCCGACACCATTACCCGCGGCGTCCGTCACGCCGCGACCGCATACGGGCGACGACATCTCCACGATCACCGCGGCCGCGGAACAGGTCAGCCCAGCCGTGGTGACGATCACCGTCGAGGCGGCCGCGGCGACTGATCCGCTCTCGCTGCCGGAAACCGGCATCGGCTCGGGCATCATCTACGACACCGCGGGCTGGATCCTGACCAATCGTCACGTCGTTGCGGAAGCGGCCAAGGTAACCGTAGATCTGAACGACGGCCGGGAGGTAGAGGGCACGGTCTACGGTGTGGACACGCTGACCGATCTGGCGATCGTCAAGATCACCGCGACCGACCTGCACGCCGCGCCCATCGGCGACTCGTCTCAGCTCCAGCCCGGCGAAACCGCCATCGTCATCGGCAGCGCCCTGGGCACCTTCACCAACAGCGTGACCTCGGGCGTTATCTCGGCGCTGGGCCGGAGCTTGACCGTGACTGATCCGCTCAACGGTGAGCGACGCCGGCTGCGCAACCTGATCCAGACAGATGCCGCCATCAACCCCGGCAACTCGGGCGGACCGCTCGTCGATAGCAGCGGCACGGTGGTCGGGGTATCAACCGCCTACGCCGAGGGGGCGCAAGGCATCTTCTTCGCGATCCCCATCAATATTGCCAAGCCGATCATGGCCCAAGCTGTAGCCGGCGAGCCGCTCACCAGGCCGTGGATCGGGATCATCTACGTCGCGGTCGATCGCGCTCTCGCCGCGGAGAACAACCTGCCCATCGACTATGGCGCGTGGCTTTCACCGGACACCGGCAGCGGCGAGTCACCGGTCAAGGAAGGCAGCCCCGCGGCAGAGGCCGGTTTGCAGCCGGGCGACATCCTCACCTCCATCGACGGCGCCCGGATAGACGCCTCGCAGAGCCTCGACGACATCCTCAGCAACCACGATCCGGGCGACGTGCTGCCGATCGAAGTGCTGCGCGCCGGCGAGACGCTCCAGCTCACCGTCACCCTGGGAGTTAGGCCAGCCGGACTCGAATAGCGCCGGAGTTAAGCCCTTGAGCGCTCGACCCTCACCCCGGCGTAGTCGAGCACGCCGTCGATCGGCACCCCGGGCTTGCGCACGGTGACGACCACGTTCTGAACGGCCGATTCGACGGCCAGGATCTCCCCCGCCAGGCGCTCTGCCAGGGCCTCGAGCAGCCGGTACGGCCGACCCTCGGCGACCTGCTGACTCAGCCGGAAGACCGCGCCGTAGTCGACGGTCTTTTCGAGGTCGTCCGAATCGCCTGCCGGCTTGAGATCGACGGTCATATCGACATCGATTTCGATCGGCTGCTCATCCGCGCGCTCGCCGTCACCGGCGCCGATGTGCACCTCGAATGTCATGTTGGCCAGATAGATGTGATCGCTCATTTATGAATGGCCCCAGCCCGGGCGGATGACTGAATCGGCCATGCGCGCTGCGCGCACGTTGGGTTGGACGTCATGGACCCGGACGATATCAATCCCGGCTGCCACTCCCAGCGCGGTCGTGGCCAAGGTGCCCTCGACGCGCTGGTCTGCCGGAACATCGAGCACCTTGCCGATTGTTGATTTGCGACTTGCGCCGAGCAGAATGGGCCTTGCCAGAACCCTGAGCGCGACGAGGTCGTGCAGCACGGCGAGGTTGTGTTCGGGTGTCTTGCCGAATCCGATGCCGGGATCGACGATCAGCCGCTCCCAGGAGATGCCGGCACGCACAGCCGCGTCGAGTCCGTGCTGGAGATCAGCGATGACTTCCGCGACCACGTTTGCGTAGCGCGCCTCGGCCCGGTTGTGCATAAGGACGACGGGCGTCCCCCGCTCGGCGGCGAGGCTGAGCAGCCCTGGCTCCGCCGCGGTGCCCCACACGTCATTTATCAGGTCGGCGCCGGCATCCAGTGCGGCCGCCGCCACGCGGCCCGACGTCGTGTCAATGCTGAGCGGCATGGCGGGCAGCGCTGCGCGCACGGCCGCGACAACGGGGACTGCGCGAGTCAGCTCCTCTTCCGCAGAAATCTGCGCGTGACCGGGCCGCGTCGATTGGCCGCCGATATCGAGCAGGTCGGCCCCCTCCGCCGCCATCTGCCGCGCCTGCGCGACGGCGGCCCTAACCGGATCCGTGTGCGCGAGCAGCCCGTCGCCACTGAACGAGTCGGGCGTCACGTTGATGATGCCCATCACGTACGTCCTGGTGCCCCAGGCGAAGAGCCGGCCACCGATCTCGAGCGCCTGTGGCGGGCGCTGCGGGACGCCCGATTCAGCGTCCGGTGGCAGGCTGACCGAAGGTGTTGCGTCCATCAAGTGACCTTGTTGCGCACGTAACCGACAAGGTACAGCGACCCGCAAACGATCAACGTGCCGCGAGCTCCGGCCAGTGCCACTTCAAACGCGGCGTCCGTGTCGGCGATGGCGGCCGAGTTCTTCCCCCAGGCGGCTGAGAGATCCGCGGGCGGAAGCGAGTTCGATGTTGCCGGAACCGTGGTCGCGATCAGCAGCGAGCCAGGCAGGGCTTGCTTGAGAGGATCGAGCATGCCCGGTTGCCAGTGATTGGCCAGGACGCCCATCAGGAGGGCCGGTGGACGGTCACCCAGCTGCTGGCGCAGCTCGCCGAGCGCCTCGGCCAAAGCGGTGATGCCAGCCGGGTTGTGGGCGCCATCGAACAGGATGTCCGGTCGCCCGGCCTTGCCACGGATCAGCTCGAGACGGCCGGGCCAGGTCACGTCGGCGAAACCTCGTCTGACCGCATCGTCCGATACGCGGGCGATGCCGGCGGCGCTGAGGGCATCGATGACGCCCGCGGCGACCGATGCGTTGGCGACCTGGTGGCGCCCCAACAGGCCGACCTTCAGATCTGGATCAAAGTCCTCGGGCGTACGCACTTCAAGCGGGACCTTGACGCGGCGGGCGCGGCCGCGGATGACGCTCAGTGCAGGCTCAGTCGCGCCTGTGACCGCTGCCGCATCGCCGCGCTTGATGATCGCGGCCTTCTCTTTGGCGATCGCCTCGACCGTGTCGCCCAGGTACTCCATGTGGTCGAGCGCGACATTCGTGATCGCGGTCACACCACCCTGCCATGCGTTCGTGGCATCGAGCCGGCCACCCAGCCCAACCTCGATGACCCCCACCTCGACGCCGCTGCGCCGGAACCAGGTGAATGCGGCCGCGGTGATGACCTCGAACTCGGTCGGCGGCCCGTGCCTGACGGTCACGGCATCGGCAGCATCCAGGACCTCGGTGATCAGGTCGACGAAGTCATCGACCCCGATGATCGAGCCGTCGACAACGATCCGTTCGCGATACGAAAGAAGGTGCGGCTTGGGCGTCTGCCCGACGCGGAGGCCACCCGCCCGCAACACGGAGGCAACCATTGCCTGGGTCGAGCCCTTGCCGTTGGTGCCACCGATCAGGACGCCGGGCAGGCCAAGCTGCGGGTCGTCCATTCGCTTGAGCAGTGCGCGTGTCCGGCCAACGCCGAGTCGGATGCCGAAGCGTCCGCGGGCGGCGAGGCGCGCGAGGACGGCTTGGTACGCCGGATCGGATTCCGAGGCCACGAGCGAAAGCCTAGGGCAGCGGCAACCGGGGCTAAGGGTTGAGCTCGTCCTCGTAGAAGACGCACTGGTTGAAACGCGGGGATAGGCAGATGTCCGATACGTAGCCCTGCTCGAGGTGGACGCCGCCGCGCAGCTGGCAGCGTGCGACGTTGGACTCCTGGCGCATCAGCGCCTTGAGCAGGTGCGGTGCGGTGATCGGGATGGGACCGCGCGGCCCGGTCATGTAGTAGTGCGGGCACACGTTGCGGCGCAGGTTGGGCAGACCGAAGGGCAGGCGCGGCATGCCGGCGCCGTTGACCGGCGGCGGCGCGGGACGGCGCAGTCCCAGGCTGTTGTTGACGCGGCTGATGGGACCGCGCGGCGGGGCGGGCGGCTCGGGGCGGCCCTGAAGGGCACGCGCGAGCGTTCCGACAGGCCGGCGCGAGGTCGAGTCCATAGAGCCGCCGTAGCGTACACGCACCACCGGGCGCTCGGACGTGCCTGCGCGCACCGGATTTCGTACCGCTCCTGACACGGCGCAAGTACCGGCCCGCGCGCAACGCGACCGCCGACGCGAGGCGGTGCATCCGTCGAACGCGATGCCTCCAGCCCTGCCACAATCGCGCCAATGCCTCGACCCCGCAATGCGAAAGCTCGCGGCGGTCCGAGCGACAGGCGCGCAGGTGCCCACCGCCCGCGTCGGACGCGCCAGGCCAGCAAACCGCGTCGCCATGCTGCCGCGCGC